>WRFW01000222.1 GCA_009787435.1 Defluviitaleaceae bacterium | reverse complement strand
CTGAAATAGTTTGGGGTTAATTTGCAACTATATATCAATTAGATTACAATTTTAAAAAGCTATTTACTATATAAAAAAACACCTAGAGAGGGTAGGTGTTTTTTTAGAACTTTTTGAGTATAGGCTACTTAATATTTTTAAGTTTTTTTTCGCTGCCATCAGGCATTTTAAGCCATTTTCCATACTCTACAACTATATCTTTAATAATCTTGTCGTCATAGTTGTTATATTTTTCATCCAAAGATACTAATGATTTTCTGAAATCATCTATTCTCAAGTCATCAATATTGTTATTTTCTAATAAATCGCTAAGTACTATAGGAATTCTTAAATAATCTTTATAGCTTCAATGTTTTTAACTAAATAGCTATCATTGGCGAAAATAGGCACAATCGAATTTGATAACATAGTAGCCGATAAAGCTATAGCAACAGTTTGTTTAAATTTCATTATCAATTACTCCTTGTTTTTTACTTTTCTATGTAGATTAAAGAACTTCTCCTCTCACTAATTAAATATAAACCTACAGGCAAGATTATACCATATTTTCCTCTATTAAGTCAATCAAGTTTTTGGTATGTATAATTTTGGTATTGAAAAAACTTAAAAAATACTTGACAAACGAAGACTATTGTGATAGTATATATTTATAGACTACTAAAATAGTCTTAGAAAAAAAAGAAAAGGAGGGATAATAATGGCCATTAAACTCTTTGATTCTGAATTAAAAGTTATGGAGGTGTTGTGGAGCCAAAATATGCTCACTGCAAAAGAAATTGCCACTTTGCTAAATAAAGAAATTGGTTGGAACAAAAATACTACTTACACAGTTATAAAAAAATGTATCGAAAAAGGTGCAATTAACCGTATAGACCCAAACTTTGTTTGTGAAGCAATTGTTACTAAAGAAGAAGTTCAGCATGCAGAAGTTGAAGAACTCGTTAATAAACTTTTTGGTGGTTCTAAAGAATTGCTATTTGCAAGCTTGGTAGGTAGAAGAAAAATTTCTTCAGATATGTTTGAAAAATTGAAGAAACAAATTGAGGAGGGGGAATGATGAATATATTAGAGATGAGCTTTTTTGCAAGTTTATTAATTATAGTAACTTTAGTTATACGATTTTTGGCACTATATCATTTTTCTAAATCAACATTTTTATTTTTATGGTTTGCAGTATTAGTAAAGTTATTAGTGCCAATTTCTATACAGTCTGAAATGAGTATTTTTAATTTATTTCAAGCTTCTTACCTGCCTCAAAATTTTGATTATCAATTAGAACAATCACAGTTTTTAGAACTATATCCAGAATTATATCAAGTTATAAACCTACCTCAAGCCGCTAGCTTCATTCCGCAAATGTTATTAGAAGAGTTTTCAAATGAAAATCAAATAACCCCGATTCTTCTTCAATCAGAAGAAACTTCGTTAACTAACAATATTTTATATTTGGTTAACCCTCTAATTTTAGTTTGGCTAGCGGTTGCAGTTATTATGTTACTATTTTTCACAAAAATATATTTAAGTTCATTAAAAGATTTTGCTCAAGCACTTCCTTTAGAAACATTTTCTTGTTCAAAATGGTTAGCAGAAAATAAAATTAAACGGAACATACGCATAAAAACTAGTGATAAAGTTTTAGGTCCTTTAACTTATGGTATATTTAGACCAGTTATAATTTTACCGAAAAATATTGATGAATCTGCTCTTCAGTTCGTCTTAAATCATGAGCTCGTACACATAAAAAGGTTTGATTCCTTAATAAAATTACTTGCAACGCTCAGCCTTTGCTTGCATTGGTTTAACCCTTTCGTTTGGGTTATGTATTTTATGCTAAATAGAGATATAGAGCTTTCTTGTGATGAAATAGTAATAAAAAATTTAAACACACACTTTGGCAGTTCAAGCAAAAAAGACTATTGTTTAACTCTTCTTTCTTTTGCAAACATTAAAGAATTAACACACGTGGAAAAATTAAAGGTTTCTCCGTTAATAAACACTTTTAACAATAACATAGAAGAAAGGATAGGTGTTCTTATGAAAAGTAAAAAGACAAATTTATTAAGAAATGTTTTTGCTGTTGCAACCGTTGCCACAGCAGTTACAATATTTGCAACGAGAGGTGTGCAGCTTAATGCTGTAGAAATAAACGTACAAAATGGTGAGCAGCAATATTTTGAAAGTATCACAAATAAGTTATTTTATCGTGCTTTTGGGGCAGGGTATGGATTAGCGTTAAGAAATGCTGCTCCTTTAAATTTAATTTACACAGCAGACCAAATAACTATAGAAGTGTTATACACTGTTTCACTTACTTCAGAGTTTAGCTTTTATAACTTCCTTTGGCTAGAAGACGGGCAAATAGATGAAACGTATACCCCTGAAAAAGTTACTATTGAGAATTTACGTAAATTTAATATTTTTTCATTAAGTGATAACAGCGGAGATTTAAACTTCTTTAATGAATATGGAGAGTTTACACCTCAATTTTTAAGAAGTGATGGTAGTTTATCTCTCGTTCATTTGCTTCATGAAGAAGATGGCGTTTTATATCTCTTAGAGCATCAATGGCATATAGAAATAGAGGGGCAAGAGCCTAGAGATTCAACAAGAACACTAGATATTGCAACAATTAATGTAGGCTTTATAGAAATGAGAGAACTGCCAGTAGAAAGATACGCTAGCTTCCGCATGATAACACCAATAACAGAAGAAGTTTCAACAATTATATCTGCAATAGAAGATGAAGTAGAGATATCAAAAGTAATTGATGTTAGGACAGGAGAGACTTTTGAAGTTATGTCTATGAACTCATTTTTACAATCAATGGTTTTTGAGCATACAATTAATTTAAATATTGATTTTGAGTTTGAAAGCCCTATAGCAAATGTTAGCCCGCTATATTTTAATGATATAGCTGTTGAAATATCAAATGAAAGTTTTAATCTTTCAAATATAGTTTTAACTTCAAGTGAGTTTTCATTTACTATAGAAAATGGTGCAGAGCTAGCAATGGTTGTGGATGAACTAGCATTGCCGCTTGATTTGCAAATAATTTTGGAATATGAAAACTATAGCCAAATTATTTATAGCAATACTCCTCAGTTTATTAGCTTAATGCCAGGTGTTCAATTTGGTAGAATAACCCCAACTGCTACAGGAAGCAGTTTTTATTCACATCCAATTAGTCGCCATGAAAGTAACTTGCAATTTAGAACTAGCCCAGGAATAATAGATTTAGAAAATTTGCAAGCAATTATAATAAATAGCGTTAGAATAGAACTAAGCAATTAAATAAACGACTAAAACTTACCCAAGAATAGATACGGCAATATTTATTCTTGGGTATTTTTTAGAAATGCCCAAGTATAACGATACCAAATCATCACCTTGGCTAAGCTTCTTAAAAATTTTTCAAGCAAATCTTAGAAATGCCCAAGTGTAATGATACCAAATCATCACCTTGGCTAAGCTTTTTAAAAATTTTTCAAGCAAATCTTAGAAATACCCAAGTGTAATGATACTTTAAGATTAATTGATACTATTTAAGAACTGTAACAAAGCTCAACTTTTATTCTATCATAATCTTCAAAATAAACTGCATAGTGATTTTCACCACCAGCATATGGGTGCTTTTCTTCATATAAAATTTTTATTTTTTGCTTTTTTAATTCTTTCGATATTTTATCAATTTGCTCTTTTGAATTTGCCTTAAATGCTAGGTGATTTAAACCTATACGCTTTCTATGGTAGCCATCTTTTAAAAATTTTTCTTCCGCTTGTACAAAAACTATATAGAACTCTCCTAGTTTATAACTTTCCCCTTGCTCCCATTTTTGAAACTTTTCATAGCCAAGCTCATTTAAAAACCATTCCCACATCACTAAAGATTTTTGTAAGTTAGATACATATATTTCTATATGGTTTATCATATATTTATAGACCCTTTTTTAAATCATCTAATTTTTAAGCTGTTTTTTTCAAATTAGCCTTAAGCAAAAATATAAGCACAAAGCCGACTAAAGCACATACAGCAGCTATTATAAATGCGGGTGCTAAAAGGCTAATATCTTCACTAGCTATGTTCATAAAGTGCCCGCCTATTTGTGAAGCTGCAATTGCACCTATACCAAATCCAAATAATACAAAGCCATAGTTAGTAGCTAAATTTTTAACTCCAAAAAGTTCTGCCGTTAAAGATGGAAAATTACTTAAAAATCCACCGAATAAAAAGCCTATTAAAGCTATTACTATAAAAATTAAATAGCCATCTACTACATTTACTAGTAAAGAAAGCACAGCAGAGCCTAGAAGCAAAATAAATACTGTGTTTATTCTTCCTAGCTTATCAGAAATAGCACCCCAAAAGAGCCTTCCTAGAGAATTTGCCATAGCTATAGACAAAACGCCTATTGTTGCCACGTGTTCTAAATCACGGGCAACTGCAATTGGTCTTGCAAAGGCTATCATCATTAACCCGCCTACAACAGATAGCAAAAAAGTGAAAGTAACTAAGTAAAAAGATAATTTTTTTAGCATTTCAGCCGGTGAAACATCATTAGATATAGAAGCAGACGCCGCATTTTTTGAAGCTTCTTTATTATTTTTTGCTTCTATTTTTGGTGGCTCAGCAAGAAATATACTTCCTATGCTGCAAACAGCTAAGAAAACTACAGCAAGCACTGCAAATGTTCCAAATTCACCATATCCAATGCCGCCGAAATGTTGTATAGAAAATTCTATAATAGGCGTAAACACAACGCCGCCAAGCCCAAGCCCTGCAACTATAATACCAGTAACTAAGCCTTTTTTATTTGGAAACCATTTTTGGGCAAGCCCTATGGTCGTTGAATAAGTTAGTCCCATACCAATGCCGCCTATTACTCCATAGCCAAGCCATAAAAGCCAGCCATTTCCTGCTGTAGTCAAGCTCGCTAAAAAGAAGCCAATCCCTAAAAGGATACCGCCTGAAAATACTACTTTTCTAGTTCCATGTTTTGCTGAAAGCTTCCCTGCAACAGGGCTAAAAAAAGAGAGAAAAGCTAAAAGAATAGAAAATGCAAGCCCTGCATGGGCATGGTTTCCGCCGAAAACACTTATTGCAACGCCTGTTTGAAAAACACTCCAAATATAGCAAACACCAAGTGTTAATTGAATAGCAAAAGAAGCTATTACTGCTTTTATACCCTTTTTGTTGCCATTTTCTCTCTCTTTATTTTCAGTATCATTTTTTTGCATATGTAAAACCCCTTAATTTTTTTTGTGATTAATTTTATCTTTTGTACGTTATAGATAGCTTTAAATTACTTTTCGCTCACTCAATTATTTACGGTTATCTATATGTGCCGAGGGATAATTTTCACCTTAATTAATTTTAACACAAAGTATACTATAATTCAAGTCTTTTTTGCCACATATAAAATAAACTTACATAATACAATTTGGTTTTAGCTCTTATGTTTTATGCAGTTTTTTGCTTGTTTTTTTCAAAAAATCGTTGCAAATACTTGATAAATTTGATATAATTATATTGTATACAACAGAGTGAACCATATTAATTTTTTTTAAGCGTGCCTTAAACAAAGTTTAGGGTGTCTGTTTTTAGTGTTTTTTGTAGTTTCAAGCTAAAAGCTTTTTAGCTGCTGCCCGTAAATTATCTATATAACCGCACTACTTACAGGGTATACTATAAATTATAAAGATTTATAAAAAATTATAAAATAATCTTTCTTAGGAGGAGAAATGGCGAAAATTCAAAAAACAATGGATGGTGCTCAAGCAGCAGCTTACACAGCATATGCTTTCACAGAAGTTGCTGGCATTTATCCTATCACACCGTCCACAGCCTTAGCCGAAAATACAGACGCTTGGGCAGCCCAAGGCAAGCAAAATATGTTTGGGCAAACAGTAAATGTTATAGAAATGCAGTCTGAGGGTGGTGCAGCCGGAACTGTTCACGGCTCTTTACAGTCAGGGGCTCTAACTACAACTTACACAGCTTCTCAAGGGCTTCTTTTAATGATTCCAAATATGTATAAAATGGCTGGGCAGCTTTTGCCTGCAGTTTTACACATCACAGCTCGTTCTATAGCGACTCATGCACTTTCAATCTTCGGAGACCATTCAGACGTTATGGCGGCAAGGCAAACTGGGTTTGCTTTCCTTTTCGGCTCAAATGTTCAAGAAGCTATGGACTTGGCAGCAGTTGCACACCTTAGTGCAATACAAGGGCGTGTTCCTTTTGGGCACGTTTTAGATGGGTTCAGAACTAGCCACGAAATCCAAAAAATAGACGTTTTAGATTATGATGATTTAAGAGATTTATTAGATATGGATGCTCTTAATGAATTTAGAAAGAGAGGGTTAAACCCTACAGAGCCTGTTTTGCGTGGTTCTGCACAAAATCCAGATATATTCTTCCAAGCTAGAGAAGCAGCAAACCCTTATTATAACGCTGTTCCTGCTGTTGTTGAAGAAAATATGAATAAAATAAATAAATTAACTGGGCGTGATTATAGGCTTTTCAACTACTATGGGCACACAGAAGCTACACACGTAATAGTTGCTATGGGGTCTGCTTGCGAAACTATAGCAGAAACTGTAGACTATTTAATGGCTAAAGGTGAAAAAGTAGGTGTCTTAAATGTTAGATTGTTTAGGCCTTTCTCTGTGGCACACTTCTTAAAAGAAATGCCTAAAACTGTTGAAAGAATAAGCGTTTTAGATAAATCTAAAGACCCGGGTGCTATTGGCGAGCCATTATATCAAGATGTTTGTACTGTTTATTTCTCAGAAGCAAACCGCCCTTTAATAGTAGGTGGGCGTTACGGTTTAAGTAGTAAAGATGTTACACCGGCTCAAATTTTAGCTGTTTTTGAAAACTTAAAACAGCCAGAGCCTAGAAATGGTTTCACAGTCGGAATAGTAGATGATGTTACAAACCTTTCATTAGAAGTTGGCGAAGAAGTAGACATGACTCCAGATGGAAACATTAGTGTGAAAATTTGGGGGCTAGGCTCAGATGGTACAATTTCAGCAAATAAAAATGCAATTAAAATAATAGGTGATAGTACAGACCAATATGCACAAGGCTATTTCAGCTATGATTCTAAAAAAGCCGGCGGTGTTACTCAATCGCACTTGCGTTTCGGTAAAGAAAAAATCCGCTCTCCATATCTCGTTAAAATATCAAACTTTATAGCTTGCCACCGTGCAAATTTCCTTGAAAAATACGATGTTTTAGAGGGGCTTAAAGAGGGGGGCACTTTCCTTCTTAATACTAACTGGTCTGTAGAAGACTTAGAAGAAAAGCTTCCAGGTTCAGTGAAACGCTATTTAGCAAAAAATAAAATTAACTTCTATATAATAGATGCAACTAAAATAGCGGGTGAAATTGGATTAGGGCACAGAACTAACACAGTTCTTCAGTCCGCATTTTTCAAACTTTCAAATATAATACCAATTGAAGACGCTATAGTTGAAATGAAAAAAGCTATTGAATCAAGCTATGGTAAGCGTGGTCAAAAAGTTATTGATATGAACAATGCCGCTGTAGATGCAGGTGTTAACGCTTTAACTAAAATAGATGTTCCGGCAGACTGGGCAAATGCTCCGCTTGAAGAAGCAAAAGAAATTGAGGCACCTGAACACTTCAAACGTATAAATGTGCCTATAGACTCAATGAGAGGGGATAGCATTCCAGTTTCAACATTTGTTGGTCAAGAAGATGGTACATTTCAACAAGGTACTAGTAAATATGAAAAAAGAGCAATCGCCCTTGAAGTGCCAAGTTGGGAAAAAGAAAACTGTATACAATGTAACTTCTGTGCATACGTTTGCCCGCATGCTACTATAAGGCCATTCCTTTCAACTCATGAAGAGTTAGAAAATGCACCAGGTTCAATTTTTGATACTTTAAAATTTAATGATAGAAACGTTGATTACAACTTCAGCATTTTGATAAATCAAATGGACTGTGTTGGATGTTCTGTTTGTGCCGATGTTTGCCCTGGTAAAGCGGGTAAAAAAGCGTTAGTTATGAAGCCGATAGATGAAGAGATTCACAAATTCCCAGCTTGGGAATATGCGATGACTCTTTCAGAAAAACCAAATCCTGCTAATAAATACACTCCAAAAGGTTCTCAATTTGAGCAGCCACTTCTTGAATACTCTGGGGCTTGTGCAGGCTGTGGTGAAACTCCTTATGCTAAATTAGTTACTCAACTATACGGTGATAGCATGGTTATAGCTAATGCTACTGGCTGCAGCTCTATTTGGGGTTCTTCAGCACCTTCAACTCCTTATACTGTGAACCGCCAAGGTAGAGGACCAGCTTGGGCAAATTCTCTCTTTGAAGATGCCGCAGAGTTTGGTTTCGGTATAGTTTTAGGAAACAAAAAAATTAAAGAAGGCCATATGATTAAAGCTAAGCGTTTAGCTGAAATATCTGGCAATGAAGAGTTAAACAACGCTATAGAAAATTGGATGGTTACTATAGAGAAAACTATAGAATCTAAAGTAGCTTCAAAAGAATTAGTTCAGCTTTTAGAAACAAGTTCTTTCACAGGCGAAGCAGAAGAAATAAGATTAGACCTTGTGAAAAATAAAGATAGTTTAGCTAAAATATCCCATTGGATATTTGGTGGCGATGGCTGGGCTTATGATATAGGCTTCAGCGGTTTAGACCATGTAATATCTACTGGTGAAAATATAAACATTTTAATATTTGACACAGAAGTTTATTCAAACACAGGTGGTCAATCTTCTAAGTCTACACCAGTTGGTGCTATCCAAAAATTTGCTTCAAGTGGTAAATCTTCAGGTAAAAAAGACTTAGGTATGATAGCTATGAGTTACGGTAACGTTTATGTTGCTCAAGTAGGTATGGGTGCAGACTACAACCAAACTATAAAAGCACTTAAAGAAGCTGAAGAATATAATGGACCTAGTATAGTAATTGCATACTCTCCTTGTATAGAACACGGTATAAAAGAGGGTATGGGTAAATCTATGAGCCAAATTAAAGCGGCAGTAAATAGTGGTTACTGGCATTTGTACCGTTACAACCCAGATTTACGCGAGCAAGGTAAAAATCCATTCCAATTAGATTCAAAAGAACCGAAAATAAGTATGGAAGAATTTTTAGACACAGAAAATAGGTATGCTTCATTAAAACGTTTCTTCCCAGAGCGTGCTGAAATTTTATATAAAGAAGCTGCAGACCAAGCGGCAAGAAAATATGCAGAATACAAACGTATTGCAGACCAAGAGCCTTTGGAAGTATAAATAAAAGAGAGCCGAAAGGCTCTTTTTTATTTTTTATGTATAATAATGCTTAGTTATTATAGTCCCGCTATAGTCCCGCAACCCCACCGAAGGTGGTTTGTTTAAAACTTTTAAACTTTTAAAGAAACTTAACTAAGATGTATATATGGTATAGAGATACTTGGATATTATAGCCCCACCGCAGGTGGTTTTAAAAATTTCTTTACAAAGGTTTGTTAATGTTGTATAATAATTATATAAGAATTTAAAAAAATTAACATACTTTCTAATCGTGTAGAAACTTGTATTTTGCAAAATAATCATACCCCGCCTTTAGGCGGAAAAATGGAGGTAACTTATGAAAATAGTAGATATGAAATGCTCTGCAGGGTATAGCGGTTTTTTCTTTGATGACAAAAAAGCTATAAAAGAAAATGCTGTTGGTGATGGAAATGCATATAGAGGAACGCCTGTTACTCAAGGGTTTAAAGCAGTTCGCCAACCAGGGGAAAGTGTTTCTATAATGCTAGTTTTAGAAAATGGGCAAGTTGCTTATGGCGATTGTGCCGCTGTTCAATATTCTGGGGCAGGTGGCAGAGACCCGCTATTTATAGCTTCGGATTATATACCAGTTATAGAAGAAGCTTTAAAGCCTGTTTTAGTAGGTTATGAGCTTAAAAATTTTAGAGAAGCTGCAAAAAAAGTTGATAGTTTAGAATTTAAAGGCGGCAAGCTTCACACTGCCATTCGATATGGTGCAACTCAAGCCCTCTTAGATGCCGTTTCAAAAGCTAAAGGAAAGCTAATGGCTGAAGTAATCTCTGAAGAATATAACACAGAAATATCTAAAAAAATAATACCTATATTCACTCAATCCGGTGATGATAGATACTTAAATGCAGATAAAATGATTTTAAAAGGTGTTCCTGCACTTCCCCATGGCCTTTTTAATACTATAGAAAAGACAGGGCAATCTGGTCAAAACTTGCTTGCATATGTTGAATGGCTAAGAGAGCGTATAGATAAAATAAAAGTTTATGAAGATTATAAGCCAATAATCCACTTAGATATTTATGGCACATTAGGTTACGTTTTTGATATGCATTATGATAGAATAGCCGATTATATAGGTAAATTAGAAGAGGCAGCCCGCGGCTTAGAACTCTTTTTAGAGGGGCCTATTGAAACAAATTCTTTAGATGGGCAAATATACGCACTCAAAACTTTAAGGGAAAAGTGTGAAGCAAAAGGCTTAAATGTTAAAATCGTTGCCGATGAATGGTGTAACACTTATGAAGATATTATAGCATTCACTAAAGAAAAATCTGGGCATATTCTTCAAATAAAAACACCCGATTTAGGTGGCATAAATAACTCTATAAAGTCTGTTCTTCATTGTAAACAGCATGGCATGGGTGCTTACTTAGGCGGCACATGTAATGAAACAGAAAGAAGTGCCCAAGTTTGTATGCACATTGCAATGGCAACTAGCCCAATGCAAGTTCTTTCAAAGCCTGGAATGGGTGTAGACGAGGGGTATATGATTAATTATAATGAAATGCAAAGAATATTAGCATTAACTGCCTAGTTTTGAGTTATAAAGTGAATATTAGAAAATTATTTTCTTATTCCGTTGCAGGCGGTTTTGCTCCACCGCAGGTGGGATGGGGGTCGTATGAAAGAAATAAATATAAGCCAAGTTACGGAAAATGTAGCTAAGTTATGTATATCTTCAAATATTTTCGTTGCAGAAGATATAAAAAAAGCATTAGAGCGTGCATTAGAGCGTGAAGATGATAAAGCGAAAAATATTATAGAAAGTATGCTTGAAAATGCCAAACAAGCCGAACAATACCGCATACCACTATGCCAAGATACAGGAATGGTAGCGGTTTTTGTAGAGCTTGGGCAAGATGTTCGCATTGTTGGCGGCAGCCTTGAAAATGCCATAAATGAGGGTATACGCATAGGCTATGAAGATGGATATTTAAGAAAATCGGTAGTAAAAGACCCGCTTCGCCGTGAAAATACGAAAGATAACACACCAGCCGTTATTCACTACACAGTTGTAGAGGGGGATACTTTTAAAGTAACAATTTCACCAAAAGGTTTTGGCTCTGAAAATATGAGCACTTTAAAAATGTTAATGCCTTCAGATGGGTTAGAGGGTATTAAGAAATTTGTAATAAAAAGTATTGTGGAAGCAGATAGTAACCCTTGCCCTCCTATAATTGTAGGCTTAGGAATTGGCGGCACTATGGAAAAAGCGGCAATAATGAGTAAACAAGCTCTTCTTCGTGAAATTGGCACTAAAAATGAAGATGAATATTGGGGCAAAATTGAAGATGAGTTATTAGAAGAAATAAATAAAACAGGCATTGGTCCTGCTGGTTTTGGCGGTCGAACTACTGCTCTTGCAGTGCACATAAATACTTACCCAACCCATATTGCAGGGTTGCCAGTAGCTTTAAATATAGGCTGCCACGTTACAAGGCATATGGCTTTTGAATTGTAGTTTTGGTATAACAAAATTTGGGGCATTATAAAAAATTATTTTAATGATTTTAAGAAGCATAGCCAAGTTATAGTTTGGTATAACAAAGTTTGGGCATTATAAAAAATTATTTTAATAATTTTAAGAAGCATAGCCAAGTTATAGTTTTGGTATAACAAAGTTTGGGCGTTATTAAAAAAGGAATTTATAGAAATGAAAGAAATTAGCACACCACTAACAGACGATATAATTAAAAGTTTAAAAGTAGGCGAAACTGTATATTTAACTGGCAGCATATATACAGCAAGAGATGCGGCTCATAAGCGTTTATGTGAAATGCTAGAAAAAGGGGAGCCTATGCCTATCCAGTTTGAGGGTCAAATAGTTTTTTATGCAGGACCCTCTCCAACGCCGCCCGGGGCTGTTATCGGCTCTATTGGACCTACTACGGCAGTTCGTATGGATAAATATTCACCTATTTTAATTGAAAAAGGTTTAAAAGCCATGATAGGAAAAGGAATTCGCGGCGAAGAAGTTAAAAAAGCAGTAATTGACCATACAGGGGTATATTTTGCACAGCCAGGTGGAATAGCAGCATTAATGAGCAAATGCGTAACAAGTTTAGAAATAGTAGCCTTTGAAGATTTAGGCACAGAAGCTATAAGAAAGTTAACGGTTGAAAAAATGCCATTAATAGTAGCTTTGGATTGTTACGGTGGTGATGTTTATAACAGGCAATTATAGTTAGTTAAATTATATTAATATTTTTTCATTGTAATTTGGTTTACGTATTTTAATACGAACTCGCCTTATTCCAATTTGTTTCCCTTATATAAATATAATTTAACGCACCTATAATAATTTTATTTAATAATCTAAGCCGCTAAAATTGACTAGACCATTTTTTTCGGCTTCTTCAGCGTTTTCTTTTATAGTTTTATGCATTCTAGCGTTATTATTTTCAAAAGTTAAAATCTCATAAATAGGAATTCTGCCACGGAAACCAGTATAAAAGCAGCTTTCACAGCCGCTTTTTTTATTGCAGCTGCATAGCTTTCTAAAAAGTCTTTGGGCTATTACACCTTTTAAAGTGTTTTTAAGCATAAAATCTTCTATGCCTAAATCATAAAGCCTAGTTATAGCACTTTTTGCATCATTTGTATGTAACGTTGAAAGAACTAGATGCCCTGTATTTGCAGCTCTTATAGCTATTTCTGCTGTTTCTCTGTCTCTTATTTCGCCTATCATAATTATGTCTGGGTCTTGCCTTAACACGTGGCGAAGAATTTTAGAAAAATTTAAATTTTCTGAAACGTTTATATGTGTAATCCCCTCTATAGTGTTTTCCACAGGGTCTTCAATAGTTACTATATTTTTTTCAGTTTTATTTAAATATTTTAAAAAGCTGTGCAGTGTAGTAGTCTTTCCGCTTCCTGTTGGTCCAGTTAAAAGAACTATGCCGTTTCCTTTCAAGAAGCTTTTAACTAATGTTAAATCTTCTCGTTTGAAAATATTTTCTATAGTTAAATTTTCTGTTTCTTTATAAATGAGCCTTATAACTGCTTTTTCACCAAACACAGTTGGTATTGTGCTTATTCTAAAATCTATATTTTCTTGCAAATTGTATTCTTTTTTTATGCTGCCATCTCTAGGAATTCTCGTTCCGGATATATCAATTCCTGCCATAATCTTTAGCCTAGTTACTATCATCGCTAACAGTGAAAGTCTTAAGCTTTGTTGCTCTTGTAAGTGCCCGTCTATTCTAAATCTAACGTTTATATAATCTTTGGCGGGTTCTATATGTATATCGCTTGCTCTTTTTAAAATAGCTTGTTCTATTAAGCTTTCTATCGTCTGAACGGCTGGTGTTAAACTTTCAATTTTTTCATTAAAAAAATGCTCTCTATATTCAGAAAGTGTTTCAGCTTCAAGATAGTAAATGGCTAGCTCATAATTTTTGAAGTATAAATAAATACTTTCTAAAATTTGTTTATTTAAAGGGTTTGCCATAGCTATGTGTAATTTGTTTTTTTCTAGTTTCATTGGCAGGCATTCTGTTTCCTTTGAAAAATTGTAATCAATCAAAGAAAGAGCATTCCTATCAGGATATACTCTTTGCCAAGTTTTAATATAAAAAAGCTCTTCTAAATCTTCTTTCATTTACACACCTGTAAGGTATTTAATATATTTAACTATTGCTTTCCAACGCATGAGCAGCTAGTAAGTTTTTTCTCTCCCAATATAATAGCTAGCGAGCGGTTTTAGCCACTGCTTTCCAACGCATGAGCAGCTAGTAAGTTTTTTCTCTCCCAATATAATAGCTAGCGAGCGGTTTTAGCCACTGCTTTCCCAACCGTGAGCAGCTATTATATTTGGGGGAGGGTATCCACTACTCATTCACATACCTAGCTGTATTAATAACTCACTTATATTTGAAGCTTTCACTATTTTTATACCTTTCACTTTTGCTTGCTCTGGTGCTATACACCTTGTAAAGCCTAGCTTTTGGGCTTCTGTTATGCGTTTATCTAAGTGGGTTACCGCTCTAAGCTCACCAGAAAGCCCAATTTCCCCAAACACAACAGTGCTATCACTTATTACCACATCTGAATAGCTGGAAGCTACTGCTGCAATTATAGCGGCATCTAAAGAGGGCTCTGAAATTTTCATTCCACCAACTATATTTATGTAAGCATCGTATGTAGAAAGCTTAAAGCCTAGCTTTTTTTCAAGAACAGCTAATAGCATATTTATTCTATTTAAATCACACCCTGTTGCAGTTCTTCTAGGAATTCCAAAGGCAGTTTGGCTCACAAGGGCTTGGCATTCAGTTAAAATTGGTCTGCTTCCCTCTATAGAGCAAGTAATTACAGACCCTGCAACATTTTTAGGTCTGCCAAAGAGCATATATTCAGAGGGGTTTTCTATTTCTATTAGCCCCTCTTTTTCCATTTTAAAAATTCCTATTTCGTTTGTATTGCCAAATCTATTTTTTGTAGCTCTAATAATTCTATAGCTTAAATTTTTATCACCCTCAAAATATAAAACTGTGTCCACCATGTGTTCTAACATCTTTGGACCTGCTAAGTTTCCGTCTTTAGTAATATGCCCAACTAGTATAGTCGCTATGTTTTTATCTTTAGCAATATTTAAAAATTTAGAAGCTACTTCTTTTATAGTAGATACAGACCCAGGTGTATAATTAGCACCGCTAATCGTTTGTATTGAATCAATAATTACTATAAAAGGTTTAATTTCTAAAATGGCAGCTTCTATAGTGTCTATATCTGTTTCAGCTAGAAATAATATATTTTCGTTCGTTATATCGATTCTATTAGCCCTTGCCATAATTTGCCCTAGGCTTTCTTCTCCAGAAATATAGAGCACTTTTTCATTTATAAAATCACAAATTTGAAGTAGAAGTGTGCTTTTGCCAACGCCTGGCTCGCCGCCCAATAAAGTTAAAGACCCCTCAGTTAAGCCGCCATCTAAAACTCTATCCAACTCCTTTATGTTAGTTTCATATTTTCTAGTTTCTTCAATATCAGAAATTGAAGAAATATTAAAAGCTTTTGGCTTTTTAGCTTTTTTGGGCTTTTCATCTTCTTCGATAAAAGTATTAAAATTACCGCAAGAAGTACATCTTCCTAACCATTTGCGGCTATTTTGCCCGCATTCAAAGCATACAAACATTATTGTTTTTCTCCTAAGTTATATACTAACATTTATAAAACGTTATCTTCTAACCCCTAATTTGTTCCATTCTTCTAAGTTTCTAACAATATTAGCTTCGCTAAGCCATGCTTCTTCCATACTTCTAAACACTTCTTCTCTTTGGGCTTCATTGTAAGCTAGTGTTAAATGTCTCATTACTTCTTCTCTTATCGCTATAGATTCAAAGAAAAATTCAAAATAAGATAAATTTGGCAGGTCTGCATTGTATACCGCCCAATCTATTTGCTCATACATTGAAGTTGCATTTTCTGTTACATTTTCAATGCTAACTTCAATTCCATTTGTTTTTGCAATATCTCTAATTATTAAGCTTAATGCCATATTTTCAAAAGCATGTTCCATTGCTAAGCTTTCTGTTGGCTGCCCAAAAATATTTGTTTGCCATATAGCAGCACCGCTGCCGATATATTCAAAAAAATCTATTTGCTCTTGAAGATATATCGTATATATCTTTAAAGACATATTTTCACTATTAACCGTTCCTATATAAAGCAATTCGGTTGTTTCACCGGGTGTTTGTATACATGAAGATAAAAAAATTGTTAAAATCAATAATAGTAGTTTCATAACTTATCTCCAAGTCGTTAGAGAGTGGTTTCCATTTAAATAATTTATATAATTTAAATTGTTCGTTATCGTTTGGTCTGCCATGCTTAAGTCTAACACTTCAAGTCTTCTTAAGTTATTTATGTGTGAAAGATTGTTTATTCCATGCCCTCTAAGTTCTAGCCTGCGTAAGTCTGTTAAGCCCTCTATATCTCTAAGGTTTCTTAAATTTGATGCTGCCATGTTTGTTCCTATAAAGCTAAAACGGAGTGCTTGTAAGTTTGTGAAGTGCTGCAAGCCCATTAAAGCCCTTGAAGACACACCATGGTTTGTTGGTATAGTTATATTTATATCTGTAATTGTTCTTGCATCTGCAGCTGTTATATTGCCTTGTGGTCTGTTTAATTGTCTTCTAACTTCTTGTTCTATTATTGGGTCGCCAAAGATTATATTATTTTGATTGCCCCAGTTATTGTTGTTTTGGTTTCCCTCTGGCATGTTCCAACCCGGGAATTGGTGTGTAGGTTGGCTCCATTGGTCGTTTGTGTTGTTATTTACCCAACGCCAGTTGTTGTTTTCCCATTGCCAATTCCAATTATTGTTCCAGTTGTTATTTTCCCAGCTCCAATTATTGTCCTGCCAGCTCCAGTTTGTGTTCCAGCGGTTTTCATTGTTCCAGCCCCAATTGTTAGCTGTGCCTGCTTGCCAGTTTGGAAGCCCGCCTACGCTTATAGTAGCTTGGTTAGTTAAATTTGCAGGCCCTGCCACAGCACTAGCATTAACTATACGAACTGCCGAATTTTCATTTCCTAGAGTTAAGTTTACAAAAGTTGAATGTGTGCCCGGGAATTCTGCAGGCACAAAAACAGAATAAACGCTGTTGTGTGCAAAAACTGCTATAGGTGTTAAATTATTTAAAGGCACTGTTCTTTGATAGTCGTTTATTCTAAAATGAACATTTGCACCCCTCCAAACGCTCGTATTATTTATAGTTAAGTGTAATTCAAAGCCATCTTGTGTGAAATTTCTAGCATTTGCTCTAATTAAGTTTAGCCCTTGGCTAGTTATAACTGGGCCGCCGTTTAAAAGTAATTCTAATTGAGTTATTATTTCGGCTGCTTCAATCCTCGTTAAGTTTAGCCTTGGGTTAGTAGTTCTTTCTCTAGGTGTGCTATTGTCCATTAAATATAATAAATTGTGAATCCATCTGTATGCTTCTTCACGTGTTATATATTCATTTGGGCGAATATTTCTTCCTGTTTCATGAACTATTCTTCTTCTTGCTAGCTCTATTAAATTTTCATATGCAAAGTGGCTGTTAGTTATATCGCTAAAGTTTACATTATTTCTTCTTGAAGTTGTGAAACCATTTCTATTTAAAAGGGCACTGTTCGTACGCACAAAGCTTCCTAGCATATATGCAAAATCGCCCCTAGTTACTCTCATATTTGGTCTAGCTTCGCCAGAAAAAAGGTGTAAATAGCCTTGGTCGTGCATATATAGCATTAAATTTTCGGTGTTCATGTTTGTAATATCTGTAATTATTGATTGGTTTTGCGTTAATTGCCCAGTTACACTTTGAACAGGGCGGTTTTCGTTAGTTGGCTGTTGTGTTTGTGATTGTGTTGGTGGGTTCGCCTGTGTTTGCTGGTTTTGCCAATCGCTTATACTATTTAAAAATTGCCTATGTGCTTCAGCCCATTCATTTGCATTTTGAGGGGCATTTTGGCCAGTTAAATCTAAAGGCCCGGTTTCTGGCTCTGTTAAAACTGGTGTTGCGTAAGTAATCGTATTTATGCTGAAAATGGCTAATGCCCCTAGCAATGTTTTTTTCACATTTTTCATAATAAATGCCTCCTATTTTAAAATTTTAAAAGTTTATTAATCTGTTGAAAAGCCTAAATAACGGGCTGTTTTTAACGCACCTTTCTAAAAACTTAGCAGTTTTAGATGTGCCTAATTATAAAAATATAAAAAAGTTCTTGAAAAATCTTTAATTATATGTTAACATTATAGGAGGGAATTTGCAAGTCTTTTTCTTAACAAATTAATAACAATGCGTCTTTAGCTCAGTGGATAGAGCGGTAGGCTCCGGACCTACAGGTCGCAGGTTCAATTCCTGTAAGGCGCAACATAAACTATAGGAGAATTTATATGAAATTTTTAACGATAGCAGCATTAGCACTTTTAATAGCATGCGGCACAGCAAATGAATATGAAAGCACAAATAACGGTGAAGAATATAGCATTTCAGAAAATGGCACAGCAACTAACGAGCCAATAGTAGGCACGTTTACACCAGCAGCCGGTTCTTTAACAGTGCTTGCTCACTATGGCGATATTAACATTTATGAAGAAGAGTTTCAATATTTATTAAATATTCGCTCTGCTGCAGAAGCAAACTTTTTGCTTCAAATGGGGTTAGATGAAGAATCTTTAGAAGATTTTTGGGAAGATGAAGCAGACCCGGTAACAGGTATAACCCACCGCCAGCGTATTCATGAAGAAACTTGGGAAGAAGTTTTAGAAATGGCAACTCTTCGTTATATAGCTCTTTCAAGAGGATATGAAGTAACACCAGAGCTTGAATTGGAAGCACAAAGAAATTTAGATGATTTTGCAGAAATTGTTTCTGCAGGTGGTGATGACCCAGAAGAACATTTTTATGAAATGGCAGGTATTAGCCTAGGCACTTTTTCACTAATCCAACCTAATATTTTAGTAATAAATGAATTTTTAATGTCTCTTGTAGATAGTGTTGAAGTAACAGAAGCACAAGCACTGCAATATTTTGAAGAAAACAGAGAAACGGTAGAGCGTGATTTGCAAATGTTAGTTAGTGCGGTACACATTTTAGTGGACACACGCGAAGAAGCAGAAGAGCTTTTAGCGAGGCTAAACGCAGGCGAGCGTGCAAGAGATTTGGCGCCAATTTACTCACAAGACCCAGGCGTTGTGCAAGATGAGGGTGCATATCACTTTTCACGTGGCGAAATGGTTCCCGAGTTTGAAGATTGGAGTTTTTCTGCAAACATAGGAGACACAGGAATAGTAGAAAGCCAATTTGGTTATCACGTTATGTATTTAGAGGGGCGTGAAACGCTTCAAGATTCTAACCATATGGAACATTTGATGATGTTAGTAGCTGAGCCGCTTGCAATGGAAGAAATAGAAAGAATTTTAGAAGAAGCAAATTTAAATTTTGTAATTAATTATGATTTGCTAAATTCTATAAGTTTTTAAATAAAGTTCTAACAAACCGCTATATAAATACTGGCACTCATAAATTTTGAAATATTTTCAAAATAGAATAGAACCTATTAAAAAATTTCACTGTATAAATGTTGGCACTCATAAATTTTTAAAATCCTCAAATAATAATTTTGTTGAAACAAATCTTGCTTCAACAAGGGGGATTTATTATGAAGCTAAAAACAATATTTACAACCGCTGTTTTAACTGCAGTATTAGCTGTGCCTGCTTTCGCCTTTTCAAGAGTTGAAGGCACAGTAACAAACGTTCGAGATACAGAAGTTACAATAAGAACAAACAGAGGGAATTATAATAGAAATTACACAATTTTACTTGAAAATACACCAATTTTAAAAGATACACTTCTCGCTGAAGTAAGAGATATAAACGAAGGCGATGATTTAGTAGTAATATACGAACAAAGTCAAATATCACCTTTAATATACCCGCCGCAAAGAGAAGCACACGTTGCTCTTCTCTTTGAAAATGAAGCCGAGCAAACGAGCGAAGCTGAAAATGGTACAAGAGGTATAATAAACATGGTAGAGCTTCTTCCTTATTATGCAAGGGGCAATAATGCTGCTGCATTGCAAACCCTTGGCACTATATTAGATGTTATAGACACTAATTATTACACTGGTATTGAAATTTTTGATGATATTTTTAATTTTTAAATAAATTTCAAAAAAGAGCCTTTTTGGCTCTTTTTTGCATTAAAACTTATTTGGCTTTTTCTTGACATTGCCAAAAAAGTATGGTATAATGTTCTTGTTATAAAATAAGCAAATAAAGGCTGCGAAAAAATGAAAAAGAATTTCAAAAATAAATAGTTATTTTAAGCAAGGTGGTATTAATATGAGTTTTAAAAGTTTTATATTGTCTGTAATTTTAGCTGTATCTGGTGTTTATTTTCTTTATGAGTATAGCACCACTGCTTCTGAAGAAACTTTCATAAGCCCTTATATTGTTAGAGAGCGAAAGGTTATAGAGCAATTATTTTTTGACAAGTTTTCTCTTTTAGATGAAAATATAAGTGAAGAATTTATATATAATTTTGATGCTCCTATAAATTTATTTTGGAAATATAATAGAGAATTTATAAGAGATGATATTAGCGAACAAAGAAGAGCTGAGCTAGAAGCAAGTTTTCCTAGAATTAATACAGTATCTTTATTTTTAACAGATGAATACCCTATTTATGGGTTTATGGGTGATATTATCTCTTTAGATGATTTTAATTCAGTCTCTTTTCCAGTTCTTTTTCCAGCTTCTTTTTCAAATTCAAGGCTTTTTATTTCTCAGTTAATTAATCATCATAATTTAAATTCAAATCCAGAATATAACCTAAATTTAAAAGAACAGTGGAGCTATGGTGCGGTACGCTATGTTAGAAAAAATTCATCTCCTTTTCTTATACTAGCTAGAGATTCTATTAGCACTCGTGATTTGTTAGTTACTTTAGATGAGAATACTAAAATTAGTATAGTAAGAAGCATGGCGGTGCCTTCTATTAGTTTTCAAATAGAAAGCTTTTTTGAAAACTATGGTCTTTTGCATGAAGTAATTATTTTAGATGGTAATTTTGAGGGAAGAAGAGGTTTCATTCCGCATTATTATTTAAGATGAATAAATGCTTAGTTTTTATTAATTTATAAAAAGAGCTTAAAAACAGCTCTTTTTTTGATATTTTATTTCACTTTAATAGGCAAGTTTTTTTGGGTAAATCACTAGCCAAGCCCAAGCAAAATTTACTACAAAAACACGAAAAAATATATGTTGTAATTTTTACGATTTTGTATTATAATTATTATTATGAAGACTATAAAAAATTTAGCAGATGAAATAGGTGTTACTAAGCAAGCTGTTTTTAAAAAAATAAACACAGAGCCTTTTAAAACTAAAATAACTAACCACTTACACACCATAGGCAAAGTTATAAATTTAGATGAAGAAGGTGAAAGATTAGTAAAAGAAGCTTTTGAAAAGACTAGCTCTAAAAGGGCGAGTATGCCGCCGAAAAAGAAAGAAAAAGATGAGCTAATTTTAACCGAAAATTTAGAAAAAATAGCCTTTTTAGAAGAGCACATAAAAATTTTAGAAGCTCAAGTAAAGACGCTCGAATTAGCCTTAGAAGAAAAAAAAGAACTTGCCGAGATTTTTAAAACACAGTTAGAAACTAAAGATAGGCAAATTGAAGAAAAAGATAGGCAGCTTGAATCTAAAGATAAACAAATAAATAATGTGCAAGAGCAAGCTAAAGATACAACTGTTGCAATTCTCCTTAGCCAGCAGCAGCATATGCAAGCCTATACTAAGCAGCCTGCTCAAGAAACGCCTGCCCCGCAATCTTCTAATCAAAATCCATATATACAACAGCCAGAAAAACTTATAAGCTATAAAGAAGATGCTTTAATCACCGCAAATCCTAAAATGGATTGGCTAAAAAATCTTGCTAAAAAAAAGTTTAAATAACCAATTTTGGTGTTTTCTTAACATTTATTTTTGGTTATTTTTTTGTGTAAATATTAAATAAATATCTATTATGGCAATGCATCTCAAAGAAATTTAAAGAAACCTAGCCAAGGTATAGCTTTATTATATAAACATTTATGCAATTTTTAAAAACTCTTTACATCTTGTGAAAATTTTGTTATAATATAAGTTACTGTGTTGTAGTATGTGATTGCTTGTGAGAATATACTCAATTTTATGCTGCAGCTTAATTTTATAAATATTTAAATTACATTCAAAAGGGGATTTTATGGTATGAAAAGAAGAAAACCATTAAAACTTTCAACTAAGCTAAGCTTAGGGCTTGCTTCGCTTTCTGTTATAAGCTTTCTGTTTATATTAGCTATTAATAACACCATAGTAATTAGCAGTGTTCGCCAAAATATTATGAACTATACTTTGGCAGAGCTTGAAATGGCGGCTCAGTCGACTAACATTTGGTTTGAAAGACCAGCTGCTATAGTTGAAGAATTTGCAAACGCTGGGCAAATGCTAGGGCGGGAACATACCCAAGCATTAGTTTACTCAGTTTATCAAAATCATGATTTTATTTCAGATGCATTTTCAGCTTCAACAGACCATGATTTATACATACAGTTTAATTTTAATTTACCCTCTGCTGCTTGGCTGTATGAAAGAAATTGGTGGGCTGAATCTGTAGGCACTTATAGAGAGCTTGTAGTTGGCAGGCCTTATATTCACGCTACAACAGGCGAGCTAGTAGCCTTTTTCTCTTATTGGGTAAATGTAGACGGGGCAGATGCGGCTTTCGTAATAACTACTAGCGTTCAAACTATTATAGACATGCTTAGCAACTACCAAGTTCCCGGCGGCGGTTATTTAATATTAGTAGGCTCTAACGGTGAAATTATTTATCACCCAAACCCAAACTTTTTAATGAATGAAAATGGGCAATTTACTTATGTAACAGAAATTACTAGCATGGGTCGTTTTGAAGCTGCTATAAATTCTAATGAAAGATATACATTAATTAACGATAACCACTTAAATGCTTCTTCATACGTTATGACTTTCCCCCTCGAAACCCCAGGGTGGACTTTAATTGCAGTAATGCCAACAGACCATATTTCAGACCAAGCAACACAGACGCTTTTAGTAATGATGATAACAGTTGTAATAGCTTTAATCGCTATAGCAGTGTTCGCTATTACTTATGTTTCATATAGAATTAGGCAAATGGTAAGGGGCTTTATTAGCGATTTTAAATCTCAATCCGATGCTATAGCAGAGGGGCGTGCTATTCAAAAATCAAATTTCGTTGATACTTCTTTTGGTTTAAATGGAATAAGTAGTGAATTTGGTAGAAATCTTTCAATTATTGAAAAACTAATTAATGATATTACCCAAGTTCATGAAAAGCACCTTTCAGGAAGTTATAAATATCGTGTTAACGATTCTTCTTATGAGGGGGCATTTAGAGCAATTGCACAAGGCTTAAATGAAATGCTTGAATACCACACAGGCAGTAAAAAAGAAATATTAGATACTATTGCAGAAATAATTAATGGAGATTTTAAAGCACAGCTTCGCCAGTTTGAGGGGGAAGAAAGCTACATTAATAAAACTGTAGACTCAATCGTTGAAAATATAGAAAATCTTGCAAATGGAATAAAAGAAATAGCAGATAAAGCAGACGAGGGAGACTTGCAATATAGGTTAGATGTTCATAAATACAACGGAGAATGGAAAACTATAGCTGAAGAGTTAAACGGTGTTTTAGTAGCTGTTGATAATCCAATTTCTGAAATAGTAACTGTTATGAAAAACTTGCAAGAAGCTAAGTTTAACCAAAAAGTCTCTGGTGAATTCAAAGGTGCTTTTGAAGTTATGAAGTTAGCCGCAAATGATGTTGTTACTAGTTTAGATAAATATATAACAGAGATTAATAACAGCCTTAGTGCCATCGCCGAGGGTGATTTAACTAGGAAAATAAAATTTAGCTTCATTGGTGATTTCAAAAGCATTGAAAATTCTATAGTTACTATTAATAAAGATTTAAGCAAAACTATGGCAGAAATTCAATCTTCGGCAGAGCAAGTTTTATCCGGTGCTAATCAAATTTCTACAAGTGCTATGGACTTAGCTGCAGGGGCTTCAGAGCAATCTAGCTCTGTTCAGCAACTAAATGCTACAATAGATACAATAAATAGCCAAACACGCCAAAATGCAGAAAATGCCGTTGAAGCGAGCGTTCTTTCAGATAAATCAACCAAAACAGCTATAGAGGGCAATGAAGATATGGCAAAAATGCTTGATGCTATGAAAGGCATTAAAGAAGCGAGCGGCAACATTTCAAACATAATAAAAGTAATCGAAGATATAGCTTTCCAAACGAACTTGCTAGCATTAAATGCTTCTGTTGAAGCGGCTAGAGCAGGGGAGCATGGGCGCGGCTTTGCTGTTGTCGCTGAAGAAGTTAGAAGCTTAGCGGCTTCTAGCCAATCGGCAGTTGCAGACACTACTAAGCTAATAGAAGATTCTATGACTAGGGTGCAAGCAGGAAGCGAAATAGCAGGCAGCACTGCAAAATCTCTTGAGGGTATAGTTATAAGTGCAAATGAGCTTTTAGAGATTATAACAGAAATTCAAGAGGCTTCTAAAGAGCAAGCCGAAGCTATTCAACAAGTGAGCGTCGGTTTAGAACAAATCTCTTCTGTAGTTCAAAATAACTCTGCTGTTTCAGAAGAAACGGCAAGTGCTTCAGCAGAGCTTAATAGCCAAGCAGAATTGTTACAAAAGCTAGTTGGCTATTTTAAAGTAAATTAGAGAGAAAATGTATCCTTATTCAGAGTTAATCGAGCCAACAACTACAACAATAGTAAATAGTTACATTTTTTACTAAAAATCAATAAATCAAATCTATCTATCTATGTTTAACATTATCTATAAACTTTGAGAAATAAGAACCCCTTAGGGGTTCTTATTTTATACAGCCATTTCTAAATAAAGCTCTTCGCTTTTCAGCTGAGAATTTTTAATAAATTCTATTGCTTCGGTGTGGGCTTCAAAAAGTTTTAAATAAGCTTCTTTGTACGCTTCTTCATAATCTTCTATGTTTAAGAAAACTTCTTCTGCTTCTTGTTGGTATTCTTTTAGAGTTTCCAACACCTCTGTTTGTTCGTTAAATGCTTTTGTATATAGTTCTTTAAATTTTACCATTTTGGTTTCTCCTTTTTGCAAAATAATGTTTAGTAAATTACTAACAAGTAATATATTACTACAAACTTACTTCAATTGTCAAATGCTGTTTGTGATTTTATTAGAAAGTTAATAAAGCTTTGTTTTTGGGGCTTTTTTTGTAGTTTTTTCTGAAAAAGCCTTGCAAAAAATATGAAAATGTGATATAATTTTCTATAAGAAACTAATATAAGGAGAGGGAAAAATGAGAATTGAAATTAAGATACGCCCGTTAGGTGCTAATATAACAGACAGCTTTGAATAGTATTATTGCCTTTTAGAAAATTAAATAGGCTTGGTTTCAGAAAATTACTATAAGAAATTTAGGAGGGATAAAAAATGAGAATTAAAATTGAAATACGGCCTTTAACTGCAAATATTTCAGATGGTTGGGATTAGTAAGTTGCCTTTTATAAAAACTAAAAAGAATTTAGGAGGGATAGAAAATGAGAATTGAAATTAAAATCCGCCCGCTAGATGCTAATATATCAGAAGGTTGGGATTAGATAGGAGGGCTTGATTTGCAGAAAACTAACATCATCAGTAAAGAAAACTTATTAAAAGAGTTTTCTTCTTTGGGTGGTAACTATAAAAATATTGATAAGGCTGAAAAATTAAAGAAAGATATTGAAAAGTACCATAAAGAGGATGGCAAGGAAGATATACAACTTTTAGATATTTTGAAAATACTTAAAGCTTATGAAGCTGAAAATCAAAAAGTTGATTTTAAAGAAATTTATAAACTTGTATTGCCTGTTTTTAATAGGCTTATGAATTTGCCTGTTACTAGTTGGGATATTGGTGATATAAGAATTTCACAATTAGTTTTAATGTGGGTACAAAGTTTTGAAGAAGCTGAAAAACTTTGTAGTTTGACTTTGGCAGCTTTAAATAAATATGTAGATGAAGTTCCTACTGTTCGTATAAGCTTTTTTATTCATATTAATATGTTATCAAGAATATTAAAAGCAAAATTTTTAGAAATAGACCATTTAAAAGAGCCTAAACGTTTAAATAATGCTAAGTCTCTTTTTAAAGCACACCTTAATAATGTGTTATCTATCTCCGAAAGAAAAGGTGATGAACTTAAGAAGTTTGAAACTTTTGCTTTATTAAGAGCAGGCATATTTGATGAAGATTCTGAATTTTTAACTCAAAATTTAGAGCTTCTTGAAAAAATGAAAGATAGACCTCTTTATAATGTCGCTAAAGATGAAGTTAGAAGATATAGACCTAGCAAGGGTATTAATCTCACTAAAAGGCATTTTGGTATTTTAATTGGTTCAAGCGTAAAAACTATTAGGGAAAGCTTAAATTTTGAAGCAGAAGATTTTGCAGAAAAATTAGACATTAGCAAAAGCCACTTAATTCTTTTTGAAAGCGGTGAGCGAAGCTTCCCTACATATAGAATGCTTGAATTAGCATATATATTAGATACCCCATTAGATGAGCTTTTATATGGCAAAAATGAGGGCAACACTACAATTAATGAGAAATCTAACATATTTCAAAAAATTAAATTTATCACTAGCAATTTTAATGAATCCGATTTAACAATGGTTTATGATTTTATAAATTTTTTGCAATCTTGTAAAAGCAAAGCAGTTAATAGCTCTGAACCGCCAAAGCTAGAAGAAAACAGCATTCCTCTAGTAGTAAATCAATGAAAAAGTGTATAATTGGTTGTGGGAAAGTTGGCACTGCTCTTGGTTCTTATCTCGGAATAACACCTACAAAAAATATAGAAGAAACCAAAAATGCAAATATTATTTTCATTGCAACGCCAGATAGCAAAATTAAAGAAGTCTATGAACAAATTAAAACTTATTTAGCCAATAATCATATTTCAAAAGGCAGTTTGGAAGCTAACTTTCCTTTAGTTCCTACTCTTAGCGACGGTAGTTTTTCCGATGGCATAGCTTCCATTGCAAGTGGCAAAATTATATTTTGCCATATGTCTGGCTTTTTGGCTTCCGATTTGTTTAAAGATAATATAGGCTTTTCAATACATCCAATGGCAGCTGTTACAAAAGAAACAGACTTAAAAAAAATAATGTTTACTATAGAGGGTGATAGCAAACATATTCACATAATAAAAGAGCTATTTCCAAACAATCAAATAATTAAAAAAGAAGCTAAGCCGCTATATCATGCAGCGGCTGTAATAGCTTCTAATTTTTTAGTTGGAATTTATAATATTGCTGAAAATGTACTCAAAGAAGCTGGCATTCAAAACACAGAAATGTTAATGGGTCTAGTAGAAACTACTATTAATAATATAAAATCAAAAGGTAGTATAAACGCATTAACAGGTCCAATTGAGCGTGGAGATCTAGAGACTGTTAAATCTCATTTAGAAGCCTTGCCAGAAAATTATAAAGATATTTACAATGTTATGTCTAACCAATTGATTAAAATAGCAATCCAAAAAAATATTGACAAATGATTAAAATAATGATATAATCTTTTCAAGAAGTTTGCTTTGCATATACTAGTCTTTTTTTAGAAACGTAATAGGTTGCATAAAATTAACTTTTTATGTAACTATATTAAACTTAGGAGGTAAATGTTAATGAAAAAATATTTATCAAGCTTGTTAATTATTTTTCTAGTTTTTAGCAACAATGTTAGTGCTAACCAAACTCTTAGCTACTCTTATGAATTAGAACCTGCTTCAGAAAATGATTTATTTTCTTGGTGGTCTGCTACAACAGAAGATGGGGAGGAACGCTTAGGTTAGCTTCTTATTTTTCACAAACAGGAGGAACTTTAGCTACTTACTCTGGCACTCTTTGGGCAGAAAATTAGTTTTTTAACTTTGGTCTAGTATTGTAGCAGCTTCTTTATTAAATCTAAGTTTTATAGAACTTAGATTTTTATTTGATTTGAGATGAACTTTTTTAAAATAATCAATACTTATTTATCTCTCTCAATCCTCAGCAAAGCTGGATAGGAGGTTAAAATGTCTATAAAAAAAGATTTAAAGCTAGGCTTTATAGGTGGCACTGGCAATATGGGCTCTGCTATTATTGGTGGTGTTTTAAAATCTAACTTTGTTAGAGCTTCTAATATTTTAGTTTCAAGCACTAACGAAGCTAAGCTTAATAAAATTAAAGAAACATATAATGTTTATACTAGCCTTAGCAACGAAGAAATAGCTTCAAAAGCAGATATTATTTTTCTTTGTATAAAACCGCATATTTATAGCTTAGTTATAGAAGAAATCCGCAAAGCTACTAAAAAGGGTGCGATTATAGTTATCATTGCTGCTGGGCAAAGCTTAGCTTCAGTAACAGAAAAATTTAACAGACCAGACCTTAAAATTATTAAAACTATGCCAAATACTCCATCATTAGTTAACTCAGGGATTACAGCTATTGTAAAAAATGAAACTTCGCAAGGTTTAAACAATTCAGCACAATTAGCATCTTCTAATAGCTTTCATTTACAGTTTCAAAATGAGCAAACCGAAGATATACGCAACTTAACTAAAGAAGATACAGAGCTAGTTTTTAATATATTTGAAACTATAGGCAAAGTAACATTTTTAAATGAAAACTTATTTGATGCTTTCACAGGCATTGCGGGAAGCTCGCCTGCTTATGCTTTTATGTTTATTGAAGCAATGGCAGATGCAGGTGTGAAACACGGCATACCGAGAGACCAAGCTATAAAATTTTCAGCACAAGCTTTATTAGGGGCAGCTTCTATGGTGCTTGAGACAGGTAAGCACCCCGCAGAGCTTAAAGATGCTGTTTGCAGCCCCGGGGGTGCTACTATTGCTGCTGTTTGTGAGTTGGAGCGGCAAGGGTTTAGAAATGCAATTATAAGTGGCGTTTCGGCTTGTGTTGAAAAATCAAAAGCTATGAAAGAATAACATTTTTATAAATGGATATTTATTATTTCCAAGGAAATATTTTTATAAAGCATTTTAAATAGTGTTTAGACTAGTAGGGCGATGATTAAATGGGGCAGTGCTTTTGTATATTGCCGAGTTTATGAAGAAGCACACAAAGTATAAACACTATTTAAACCGCTTTATTTTTTTGGATTGTTTGACAAAGGCAAAGAAACGTGGTAAAATAATAAAATGAAAAGAATTAAAATACTTGGCATAGAAACTTCTTGTGATGAAACTTGTGCTAGTATAGTTGAAGGTGGTAGGGGTGTGCTTTCAAATGTAATAGCAAGCTCTGCAAATATTCAAGCTAAATTTGGCGGAGTTGTGCCTGAAATAGCTAGTAGAAAGCATATTGAATATATCGGAAATGTAGTAGATGAAGCTTTGAAAATTGCTAATTTAAGCTTTGAAGAGCTAGATGGGGTAGCAGTAACTACAAATCCGGGGCTTATAGGTGCTCTTTTGGTGGGCGTTAACTATGCAAAAGCACTTAGTTTTGCTATAAAAAAGCCCCTTATAGCTGTAAACCATATAGAGGGGCATATTGCAGCAGCTTTTTTAGAAAGCGATATAGCACCGCCATTTAAAGCATTAGTAGTTAGCGGCGGTCATACACTTTTATACAGCGTTAAATCATATGATGATTATGAAATAATCGGCAAAACAATGGACGATGCAGTTGGCGAAGCTTATGATAAAGTAGCAAGGCTATTAGGGCTTGGCTACCCTGGAGGGCCTTTAATAGACAGGCTTTCTAAGCTTGGAAAGGCAGTTGTTAATTTTCCAAAGCCAAAAGTTAATGAAGATAATTTTGATTTTAGTTACAGTGGTCTTAAATCATCTGTAATTAACTATGTTAACACTTTAAATATGAAAGGTGAAACGCTAGTAAAAGAAGATATAGCGGCAAGCTTTCAAAAAGCAGCAATTGATGTGTTAGTTGCTAAAGTTAATAAATTAACTTCTATTAATAGGGAAAGTGTAAATCCCAATTTTTCTTCACCATTGGTTGTCGTTGGTGGGGTCGCTTGCAATAGTTATTTGCGTGAAAGTTTAAAAGAAGCTTATATTCCAAAAGCTATTTATTGCACAGATAATGCTGCAATGGTAGCTGCAAGGGGATATTATTCTTTTTTAAAAGGAGATTTTGCTAATATGAGCTTAAACGCAGCTAGTAAGTTGGTAGTGGGCTAAATAGCTTTTATACTAGGAATGCTATTTTAAAAAACAATAAAGGAGGTTTAATGAGTCAAGAAAATAAAATGTTTTTTAAAAAACTAGCCAAAGTTGCACCTCCGCTTATGGTTCAAGAATTGTTAAACGGCATGGTTAATTTAATCACAACATTTATGATATTAAATGTTATGGGTATTGAAGAGATTAGTGCCATCGGTATCTCTAATCAAATATTTTTTGCATATAGCCTTGCAGTTGCAGGCATTGTGCACGGGTGCAGTGTCTTTATAGGGCAATATCACGGAAAAGGCGGCGAAGCAGGAAGCGAGCAAAGCAATATTTATAAAGTGTTAGGCGTTGGCTTCACTCTAATTATAAGTTTAGCTGCACTCATTATTTTAGTAGCAATTTTTGTGCCGCATTGGTTGTTTAGTGTTTTTACTAACGACCAAGTTGTAAGCTATTTGGGTGTTTCTTATTTTAGATTTAGCATTTTATCATATTTACTTTTTAGTATCGTGTTTCTTAGAAATGGAGCTCTTAGAATGGTCGGTTTTGCTAGAATCCCAATGTTCACAACTAGTGTATCGCTCGTAGTTAGTTTTTCTTTGAATTATTTATTCATATTTGTTTTAAATTCGCCGATATATATTTTAGCTTTGGCACCAGTAGTCGCTAGGGCTTCAGAATTATTAGCACAAGAATTTTTTATAAAAAAATATAAAATTGCTATAAAAGCAACGCCTAAGCAATATTTTTCTTATGATTTAGCTTTTGCAAAAAAATATTTTAAAGTTGGTGCTTTTATAATAGCAACTATGGTAGTTCGGGCATTTGCAATTAGCGGCTATTTAGCGGCATATGGTGAAACAGGTGTTTATCAATTTGGTGCTTTGCAAATAGCAACGCCAATGTTGCAAATGTTTCAAATTTTTGGCTCTGCAATAGGTGTTAGTGCAGGTGTTATAATATCAAACACACTAGGTGCTGGCGAGCGTGAATTAGCTATAAGATATTCAAGAAAATGTTTAATATATGGTGTTTTATTAAGTTTAACAATGGCAGGGCTATTAATTTTAACTGCCCCTTTAATTCTCTCAGCTTTTAATATAGAAGCTAATATAGCCCATTATGTTTATAGAATTTTAATTGTAACTGGGCTTGGAATGGCTCTTAGGACTGTTAATTTTACAAATATAGGCGGTATTTTAAGAGGCGGCGGTGATACTAAATTTGGCTTTTTTGTTGTAGTTATCGGTGTGCTTGGGCTTGGTGTGCCACTTAGCCTTTTAGGGGCACATATTTGGGGGCTTCCTATTTATTTTGTAGTTGCCTTAGTTTATGTGGAAGAATTATTTAAAGCAATAGTCGGCACTAAAAGAGTTTTAACTAATAAATGGGCTAATAGGTTAGTTTAGATTTTAAATAGTTTCTCCGTAGTTGCGTTAGCTGCTTTATAGGTAAAAAGCGGCTTCTAAAATCTATTTTATAGCTAGCGTAACTATTTTTCAACTTAGTTTAAGCTTATATTAATACGATAAAGGAGAAAGCAAGATAAAATAAATTATGGAAAAAGTGCTAGAAAAAGAAATCAAAGAAAAAGTATCAGATTTAGAAAAAAATCTAAATGAAAAAATAGCGAGTATAGAAAAGGCTATAGAAGAAAAATTTGAACAATATAAAAAAGACCACGAAGCAGAGCTTGCCAAAGTAGAGCAGACACATAAAAAAAAGCTTAAACGCCAAAAAGAAGATTTGGAAGCGAAAAAAAATGAAGCTATAGAAGCTTTAAAAGAAGAGCACAAAAAAAGCTTAAAAGAGCAAGAAGCAAGGTTTGAATTAGAGCTAGAAAGCGACCAAACTGAGAAATTTGAAGAATATAAGCTCACACTTATAAAAGAAAAGGAAGCGGAATATAAAAAGTTTAGAATAGACTTGAAAAAAGAACACGAACTTAATTTAAAAAATTATAAACTTGAACTCGCCAAAGAATACCAAGAAAAGTTTAAGAAATACTTAGAGCAAATGAACACGACTAGCAAAAAGCCTAGAGCAGATGGGCAGCAATCTTATTCTGGGCATGATTCTAGTGAAGCAGTTTCTTCCCCAAAAACCAAGCTTCAATTTAATTCACCTCAGCAAGGAATAGGTGGAAATTCTTTATCTTCAGGGTTGCCAAATAGTGAGGAACTAGAACAAGAAAATTTTGAAGAAGAAACATCTAAAACTGGTATTTTTGGCATCTTCAAAAAAAAGAAGAAGATTAGCAATGATTAAAATAATCTTAAATTAAGTCGTAACCTTGCTTTGATTTAGCAATATTTGCTTGTTTTTTAAAATTGCTTGACAAATTACAATTTTTTAAGTATAATTACTAAAAAATATTTTTTTAGGAGAAATTTTTATGGCACAAAATAATAAATACACTACTTCCAACAATGTTGGGGGGGGGGTAATAAAAGGAAATT
>WRFW01000221.1 GCA_009787435.1 Defluviitaleaceae bacterium | reverse complement strand
GCACCCCGCCTGCAACGATACCAAACCCGCCAGCAGGGCAGCCAGGGCACGACCCAGGCACCCCAAGCCCTTTAATTCCTACTGGTCTTATTAGCACAAGCGGCACGGTAAACTTATCTAATCTAACATTTGACCAAAATGGTTGGGGTATTGCCACAACATTAGCAGCTGCCCCTCAGCATGCAACAGCTGCCACTTTCGCCACACGTGGGCAATGGCACAATCAAATTTTTCTTCAGCCAAACGGGCAAATTTTAGTGAACCCAAATACACCTGCAGGCACATACAATTTACAAGTAGACGTTACTCGTGGCGGTGTTACTATTCAAGCTGCATTTTCTTTAACAGTGCAAGCACCGCAAAACCAAACATTAATTTTATATCTAGTTCCATTAAATGAAACTGCAGGCTTTGAAGTTTTCCGCCAAGCTACTGGTTGGGTTCCACACACAGAGCGTTCATATACAATAACTTTTACACAAGGTGAAACTTGGGCTCAAATTTCTAACCGCATACCGCAATTTAGAAGACAAGGGCTAGTTTTCAACAACTGGAGATTAAATGGGCACAATGGTCCAGTAATAGCTGCAAATCAAGATTTCCATAACAATATGACAATATGGGCAAATTGGACATCCGCAACGACAGTAAACATAACTTTCAACGCTCGCGGTGGCAGTTGGGCAGGTGTTACAGGGGCAGTAAGGCCGCTTCAATTTACAGCAAACCAAACACTTTCCCAGTGGCAAGCTTCTAACCAAGGTGTAGCCGCTCTCACCCCTGTTCGTACAAACTATGAATTTATAGGCTGGTTTATAAACGAAACAAGAGACATGGTAAACCCGACTGTTACACACTTTACACAAGCAACAACTTTAAACGCCCGTTGGAGACCGATTGGAACAGGCATTTCAAATATAACTTTTAATGCAAACGGCGGCACTTGGCGAGCAGGCGGCACAGCAAACCGTGTATACGCAGTTCGCAACAACTCTAGTCTTCAAAGCTTAGGTGTCCTTTCATGGCAAGCTATGGATATGGAGCCAACACGCACAGGCTTTGTTTTTGACGGTTGGAGAAACACAGCTAATCAAAATATTTTTAATGTTAATACTAATATAGGCACAGCAAATGTTACATTAGAAGCTATATGGCGTTCTACTGACCAAGTAAACCTTATATTTAACCCTAATGGGGGTGTTTGGGCAAACGGGCAAACTACAACCGTAACTCATAGAATAGGGCGTGGGCAAAGTATATCTTCTCATTTTAACCAATCACTAGCTAATTTTATAACCCCCCCAACACGTGTAGGCTTCACTTTTGAGGGTTGGTATATAGGTGTAGTTAGTCAAGGAAATATTTTATTTACTAACACAACTTTAATAAATGAAAACACAACCGTAACTGCTAGGTGGGCAGCAGTTGACACCGCACCGCCTTGGCAAGGTGGTAATCAAGGCACAGTGCCACCGGTTACATTGCCAGAAACAATTACCCCAACAGCTTTTATAGACGTTTCTTCTAATGCTTGGTATCATAGTTATGTTAATAGGGTTTCAAGCTTAGGTATTTTCCAAGGCACAGGCGAAGCAATATTTAGCCCGCAAATTAATATGAACAGAGCAATGTTTGCACAAGCGTTAGCAAATATGAACCGTTTAGATATTACTGGGTTAGTTTCAAACTTTTCAGATGTTTCTTCTAATGCATGGTATAGTGCACCAATCGCATGGGCAGCTAATGCGGGTATCGTTCAAGGCACAGGCTATGGTCAATTTAGCCCAAATATGAATATTACCCGTGAGCAAATAGCATTAATGCTATTTAATTACGCAAATTATAGAGGTATCACTTTGCCAACAACCGGTTGGACTGGTGGTTTTGCAGATGCAAATAGCATTTCTCCTTGGGCTTCTGTGGCAGTGGAAGCTTTAAATTCTGCAGGTGTTATAACTGGCAGGCCAGGCGGGGCTTTTGACCCGCAAGCAAACGCAACCCGTGCTGAAGTTGCCGCTATGTTTGCAAGATTTGCAAATTTTGTTGATTTTTCAGGCAGGCCTTTAATAGTTACTCAACCACCACAACAGACACCGCCAAACAACTTTATGCCAATTTTAATATAAAAAGTTGAGCCTGCTCATTTTATCATATGGGCAGGATTCTCTCTAAATAGGAGGGTGGATTATGACTATTGAAGAAATTCAAAAAAAGATTATACCAATAGCTAAAGAATATGGAGTTCCAAAAATAGCATTATTTGGCTCTTATTCTCGTGGCGAACAAAAAAATGATAGCGATGTAGATTTTTTAATTGAAAAAGGTGAAATAAGAGGGGCAAGATTTGGTGGCTTTTGTTATGATCTAGAAGAAGCTTTAGGTAAGCCGGTAGATGTTGTTATGTATGGAAGTCTTGAAAAATCTGCTTATAAAGATTATATATTAGGAACAGAGGTTGTTATATATGAAGAAAGATAATACACCAACTTTAAAATCTATTTTGAAATATTGCGAACGTATTGGCAGACATATTGAAAATCTAGGTTTAACAAAAGATAATTTTTATGAAAGTGAAGTTGGGAAAGATGCTGTATCTATGTGTTTACAAACTATAGGTGAATATTTAAGAACGCTTGATGATAATTTTAAAGAAAAGTATAACAAAATTATGTGGAAAGATGCAATAGGAATGCGAAATAGGTTTGCTCACGGGTATGATGGAATGAATGAAGAAATTATATGGCTAACGGCATCAGAGTATGTTCCAGAGCTAAAAGAATATGTAGAAAAAATTTTAGAAGAAAATAGAAAAGATTAACTAGGGAGTTATTACACCAAGATAGCTCCCTTTTTAATACAAAAAGAGAATAAAAAGGCACATAAGATTATATCATAAATTAAGCTGAAGCAAGGAAGAACTATAGAAATTATTCTCAAAAGTATTTGTAATTTTATTAAAATAAATTGACAAACTGCTTGTTTTTTTGGTATACTATAGGTATGAATAATTTAGATGAAAAGCAGATTGAAAAAATTAAAATAATGGCTCAGCTTGCCATTTATGATAAAACTTTCGGCGAAGATGATAAAAAAGCAAACGACCTTTACTATAGAGATTATATATATAGAAAAAATTTTAACTATAGGCTTGCCTTTTCAATCGGCTATCTTATGATAGCAGCATTTTATACGCTAACAATTTTTATGGTGCCAGATATAGACTTATACAATTTTGATTTTATAGGCTTCGGTAGAGATTTAGCGATAGGGGCAGGTGTTTTTCTTTTAATCGCAACATTAATAGGAACCGTTGCCTCTTCTAATGATTATAAAAAAATTAAATATCGCCTAAAAGGCTATTTCACTTTAATGAACAAATTAGAAGAATTAGACACACCTAAGAAAATAAAAAATCGAAAACCACTTGCAGCAAGGCAAAAAAGAGAGGAATTTAATTAATGAACACATTTATACAATTTTTTAAAATTTTAACAAATATATCAAAAGAAAAAGTGGGAGGAAAGAAATCCATATGATTAGCACACTTCTTGAATTCCATAAAAATTTAATAAATACATCAAAAGAAAAAGCGGGAGGAAAGAAACCTATATGATTGATACACTTCTTGAATTCCGTGAAAGTTTAATAAACATAGTTAAAAGATTTGAAGCAATTTTTTTGTTTATCTTTAAGTTTCTTTGTGGCTTCATAATTTATAGCCAAATAAATTCTATAGGCTTTAGTGCAGAAATTTTTCACTTCATAACAAATTCAAACGTTACATTTTTATATCTTCTGTTTATGTCCCTTTTGTTTGTAATATTGCCGCTAAATGCAAGTTACTTATTTATGATATTAAATGTAGTAATCCAAGTTTCTTTAAGGTTAGAAGTTGCACTTTTGGTGTTTTTCGGTCTTCTCTTTATGTTCCTTTTTTATAGCAGCTTTAGCAGAAAAGAAAATATTTTAGTGATACTTTCAATATTTGCATTGCATTTTGGCTTCCCTTATTTTTTGCCTATTTTTGCGGGTATGTATTTCGGTGTTACTGCTATCATACCTATAGCAATAGGCTTATTTATACACTTATACTCTCCATTAATTATGAATATGGTTAGGCAAGGTGGTATAATCCCGGCAGATGTTGGCATTTTAGAAATCGGCTTAGATGAGATATTAGAAGCATTTGAAAATATTCAGCAAAATATAACTGGTGAAACTTACTTAGTTCAAAATTGGGTAACTACTTCTGTTTTAGTTTTCATAGTTTTTATTTTTGTGTATGTATGCCGTAAACTTAGCATAAACTATGCTAAGGAAATAGCGATAGGTTTTGGCACTATATTAAATATTTTTGTGTTTATAGTTGCAAATATTGTTGGTGCGCTTAGTTTTGGAATATTTGGTATAATCTTTGGCTCTATATTTTCAGCTCTTTTAATATTAGTAATTAAATTTTTTGATGTTGCTCTTGATTATAAAAAAGCAGAAAATGTTGAGTTTCAAGATGAAGACTATTATTATTATGTGAAATTAATACCAAAAAGAAAGTCTGTTTTAGCAGTTCGCCAAAGCTTGCAAAGCGAGCCGCCCGCAGAATCTATAATCACAGAAGAAGATGAAGAAGAAGGCTTTGAAGAAAGATATTTAAGAAATCGAAGCCCAAATCAAAGAGGAAGCAAAAGATAGCCCCTTTTTGGGGCTTTTCAAGGGTGGGCTAAAAACTACCAAAGGGGGAGTTTTAAGAGATACCCTATTTCGCAATATATTTGAGGTAAGTTGTAAATGGTTGTATTTAATTGGGAGCTTTTTAGTTTCTCGCCTTTTTCAGATATTTTAGATATAGCTCTCATAACTTTTGCCATATATAAAATAGTAATGTGGGTAAAGGATACAAAAGCAATGAGCCTTTTTCGTGGCATTGCTTTTATTTTGTTTATCGCAGGGCTTGCTGTTTTGTTTAATTTAACTACTATTTGGTGGTTAGTTCGTAATTTGTTCAATATTAGTATTATTGCTTTGTTAATTATATTTCAGCCAGAACTTAGGCGTGCATTAGAAGAAATAGGGCGTGGCAAATTAGTTTTTGATTTTATGGGTAAAGAAGAAAAAATAGAAGAAAACAACAAAGAATTTCTTGAACTAATAATAAATGTTGCCTTTAAATTAGCTAAATCTAAAACGGGTGCTTTAATTATTTTAGAAAAGCAAAATAGCTTAAGCGAGCTAATAGAAACAGGAATTATCCTAGAAGCAAACTTAACTAAAGAGCTTTTAGAAAATATTTTTTATCACAATGCCCCCATGCACGATGGTGCAGTAGTAATTAGAGGAAATAAAATTTTAGCGGCTTCTTGTATACTTCCTCTAAGCACAGCAGATGTTAGCAGTGATCTAGGCACAAGGCATAGAGCAGGGTTAGGGGCGAGCGAGCATTATGACAGCATATCTATAATATGTTCAGAAGAAACAGGGAAAGTTAGCGTCTGTATAGAGGGCGAGCTGCTCAAAGGCGTAGATGAACAAACACTAGCAGAAATGCTATTAGGAACTTCTAAAAGAAAAAGGAAAAAATTAAAAGGCGTTAGGAGGAGGTGAAAAATAAATGGGATATTTAGCAAACTTAACTAAAGCTTTAAAAAGCTCTAATCAAAATGAAGAGGGATTAAAAAATTTATCTAGCAATCTTGATAAATCGCCTAAAATTTTGAAAAACACCGTACAACAAGATGAAGAAAGTTCAAAGAGATTATCAAATGTTATTGAAAAACCATCAGTTAAATCTTCAAAAAGCATTAGCCAAAATGAAGACTGGTTAAAAAAAATATCAAATATTTTCAAAAAATATGTTTTTAGAAATTTTGGTTGGAAGCTTTTCTCTTTTTTCTGTGCAACCGCCCTTTGGAGCATAGTTATAAATTATGAATATCCCATTGCTTCTCACCAATTTAGCCCCTTTTTACAAGTAAGAGGTGTGGAACAGTTAGAAAAAGCCGGTGTTGCTCTCTTAAATCAATCTCTATTATCATCTTCAACTATTGGTGTTGAAATTCTTTCAAGAGATAATGTAAATATTACAAGCGACCAAATAACAGTTTATATAGACCTTGAAGACCTTGAAGAGCTAGAAGATATAACTAGCTTAACAACAATTACAGTTCCAGTTAGTTATGAAGTGAACACTGCTTTTTCACCTACAGAGTTTGCGGTTAATGTTTTAAGAGAAGTTGAGCTTAGATTAGATAGAATAAAAACAGTCTCTTTTCCAATTACTATAAATAAAGAGGGCGAGCTGCCACCAGGTTTAGATATGGAAGAAGTTATAGTCTCTCCTCAGCACATATACGTAACCGGGGCAACTAATGAATTAGAAAATATACATTCAATATTAGTAACTTTAAATTCTGAAGAAATTACAGAAGACTATGCAGATTTTTATAATTTTACAATCGTTAATGAGCAAGGCATAAATATTACTAATAGATTTAGCTTTTCGCCAGAATCCATTTTTTTAAGCTTCGGTTTAACTAGAAGCGTTGTAGTTCCTGTTGGGCTTCCAACTATAGTCGGCAACCCTGCCCAAGGGTTCACAAGGGGCACTTTTAACGTTAGCAAATCAAGTATTACTATATATGGCAAACCTATTCTAGTTTCAGATATAGCTGAAGTAAACTTAGGAGAAATAAATATTAGCGGTTTAACAGAAGCAACAACTTTTTATGTAGATTTAAGAACACAGCTGCCAGAGGGTGTAAACGTCTTTGGGGAATCGCTAGTAACAGTTTCTATTAATATAAACCCCTCACCAATACTTGTTAACCCTATTGTCGGTTCTCAAATAATAGACGACGACTACCAAAATGATTTTAATGAAGAACTAGAAGAATTGGAAGAACCGCTTCCAGAAGAAAATATAGAAAATGAAGCCCTTGAAGTTGTAGAAGATGAGCCAGAATTGGAAGAGCCGATTCTAGAACTAGAAGAGTTAGACCAAAATGATGATAATGGTGATAGCGAAGACGAAGAAGAACTAACCTAATTAGGCGACTAAAATTAAAGAGGTATATATAGAATGAAACTTTTTGGAACAGATGGCGTTCGTGGGGAAGCAGGCAATGATAGCTTTTTAACGCCAGAGCTAGCCTATAAACTAGGCTTATACACTGCCCATAAACTAAAAAAAACAGCCCCTAATAATAATGAAAAATTAGAAATAATAATAGGGACAGATACGAGAATTTCTTCCGATATGTTAAAATCATCTGTTGCTTCTGGAATAATGGCAGCAGGTATAAACGTTGTAGATGCAAATATTTTGCCAACACCAGCTTTAGCTTATTTAGTCAAAAGTTATGGCTATTTAGCAGGCGTTATGATAAGTGCTTCTCATAACGATTTTTATGATAATGGAATAAAATTTTTTAATAGCAATGGTTATAAGCTTTCAAATAATCTTGAATTAGAAATTGAAAAATCTATTTTAGAAAACGAGCCTTTAGAAAAAGTGAGCCACGAATCTATAGGCACTTTTTCAAAAATCCTTAATTTAAATAAATATTCAGAAGATATGGCTAGTAAAGTTTTGGCAAATCCAAATTTAAAAATTTGTATAGACACTGCAAATGGTGCAGCTTATAACACAGCCCGCCAAATATTTAAAGATAAATTTGGCGATACTTATTATATAGCAGACAAGCCAAATGGCATAAACATAAATAAAGAAGCAGGCTCTACTAATATGGAAACTTTGCGAAAATTTGTTCTTGAACACAAGCTAGACTTAGGAATTGCCTTAGATGGTGATGGTGATAGAATGTTAGCAATTGATAGTAAAGGGAACACAATTAACGGAGATGAGTTAATGTTGATTTATGCAAAATACTTGCATAAAAAAGGAAAGCTTTCTAAAAACACATTAGTATCAACTATTATGAGTAATTCCGCACTTTCTGAAAGCCTAGCAAAAGATAGTATAAACATCGTTAAAACTAGTGTTGGTGATAGATACGTATTAGAAGAAATGCTGTCAAATGGCTATAACTTAGGCGGTGAAGATTCTGGGCACATTATTTTTTTAGATGAAGTAACTACTGGAGATGGTTTGTTTTCAGCTATTATGCTTTTAAGAATAATTACAGAAGAAAATAAACCGCTTCATAATTTAAACGAGCTAACACGTTACCCACAAATAACTATAGCCGCCCCCGCAGATGATACTAAGAAAAAAACATTTGAAACACCAGAGCTCTTAAATTTAATCGAACAATTAAAGCAAAAACATAGTGCCATAACAGTGAGACCTTCTGGCACAGAGCCAGTAATAAGAATTACTATTGAGGGTAAAGACGAAGAAGAAATTACAAAAGATGCACAGCAAATAAGGAGCTTAATTTAATATGATAGCTATAATAGGTGCAATGGAAGAAGAAGTTTCTTATTTTAAAAGCATAATGAAAGTTGAAGAGCTTTTTGAAATAGCTAGCCTTAAGTTTAGCAAGGGGCAGCTTCTCGGCAAAGAAGTAATAATTGTTAAAAGCGGTGTTGGTAAAGTGAACGCCGCTATTTGCACGCAAATTTTAATTGACTATTTTAAACCAAAACAACTAATAAACATAGGCATTGCAGGTTCTTTAAGAGATGATTTAAAAATTGGTGATGTTATAGCTGGTGGTGATTTCGTTTATAACGATGTAGATGTTACCCCTTTTGGTTACAATAAAAACCAGCTTCCAGGTATGGAAAGCGAAATTATAAAAGGTGATAGACCTTTATTATTCCTCGCAGAAGATAGTGGAGCAATAGCGGGCATTATCACTTCTGGTGATACTTTCGTTGCAAACCTTGATTCCGCAGAGCGTATAAGAGAAGAAACGGATGCAGATTGTGTAGAAATGGAGTCTGTAGCAATAGCTCACACTTGCTTTCTTAATAAAATTCCCTTTTTAGCTGTTAGAGGCATTTCAGATTTGGCAGATGGAAATGCTTCTGGTGATATGAAATCAAATCTTGATAAAGCGATGAAAGCAGCTATAAAAGTTACAGAAAATGTTTTAAGGAGAATATAAATGATGTATAAAACTATTACGCTAGAAGAAGTAAAGCAAAATAGTGAAGTTTGCAGCTATGTAGAATCTGGAGATGATGTTTTAAATGTAATGGGTTATACAGACCATTCCGCAGGGCACACGAGCATAGTTGCAAGAGATGCCTCCCGCGTTCTAAAAGCATTTGGTTATGATGAAAGAACTATTGAACTTGCAAAAATAGCAGGCTACACACACGATATAGGCAACACAATAAATAGAGTTGGGCACGCACAAACAGGTGCATTAATGATGTTTTCAATACTTTCTCGCATGGGAATGAACCCAAATGAAATAGCCATAATCACTTCTTCTATAGGCCATCATGATGAGAAAGACGGCTTGCCAGTAAATCCGGTTTCAGCAGCTTTAATTATAGGCGATAAATCAGACGTTCGCCGAAGCAGAGTAAAAAATAAAGATTTTCAAACTTTTGATATTCATGATAGAGTAAATTACTCTGTAACTAGTTCTGAGATTGAGATTATAGAAAAAGATATAAATTTAAAGTTAGAAGTAGATTTGTCTATTTGCTCTGTTGCAGAATATTTTGAAATTTTCCTCGCAAGAATGGTGATGAGCCAAAAAGCTGCCAATTTTTTAAACGCTAGTTTTCATTTATATATAAATGGCACAAAACTTTTATAGAAGCTTTTATAGGATATGTTGGAATTTTTAAAAATTAAAATTAAGCAAAGCTTTGAAAGTAACACCTTTATAAAATTTTTGATTGTTGGCGTATGCAACACCTTTATAGCTTATGCAGTTTATTTTATTTTATTGCAAGTTGGTTTGCGTTTTTTTATAGCCGCCGGCATAGGGCAAATTGCAGGAATTATAAATAGTTATTTTATGAACAAGCACTTTACTTTTAAATCAAAAAGCAAAAGTAAAATGGAGCTCGTTCGGTTTTTAATTGTATACGCTTTTCAATATTTATTTCAAATAACTTTTATATATTTTATGCCTTTTAGCTACGAGCTTGCAGGGCTAATGATTTTGCCTTTAAACCCTATTATAAGCTTTTTAGGACATAAATATTTCACCTTTAAAATTAGGGTTGTTAAATAGAGTTTTAGGCATTGGCTTGTTTCTTTATAAGCTTCCTCATTTACCTAGCACACTTCTAGCCTAAACTCTATTTAACTTCTTTACTTAAAAGATAGAAAAAGAGGAAACCATGAACATACATGAATGCGAAATTTTTTCACAGAAGCAAATCGCTGCAGAAATTTTTGAATTAATATTAAAATATGATGGTGAAGACCCAGCTCCTGGGCAATTTGTTTCAATAGTTCCAAAAGATAAAAATATAATTTTGCCACGCCCCATCTCGGTTTGCTGTTTTAATAAAGGTTACTTAAAATTAGTTTATAAGCGACTAGGCACGGGCACAGCTAGTATAGCTAATCTTAAACCGAAAGAAAAAATTAATATTATAGCCCCCCTTGGGACAGGCTTCCGCTTAACAGACCATAAAAATATATCAATAGTAGGCGGCGGTCTAGGGGTGCCCCCACTCTTAGAGCTTGCAAAGAGATTAAGAGAAAAAAATACAAATGCCAACATAAAAATATATCTAGGGTTTAGAGATGAAAGCCAAGTAATCTTAGTCGATGAATTTAAAAAATACGGGGAAGTTATAGTTACATTAGACCCTAGCAACCCACTTGAAGCTTTAGCTTCTTCAATAAATTCTAATTTAAATAACGATATATCCAAAGGCACACAAAAACCCGATATAATACACACTTGCGGGCCTTATATTTTAATGAAGCGAATTGCCCAATATGCTAAAGAAGAAAATATACTTTGTTTCACTTCTTTAGAGCAAAGAATGGCTTGCACAGTTGGTGCTTGTTTAGCTTGTGTAGTTAAAGTGCCTGTTTCTTCATCTGTGAACACCTTATCAGCTAACTATGACACTAACGCTCCCGCTTTTGAATACCGCCGAGTATGCACTGCCACAGGGCCAGTATTTAATGCAAATGAAGTAATTTGGGAATAACCATTGTTAATCATTAGTTTTATGCCTCTATGCAGGCTTTAAAAATCAATATAAATTTTTATAATATACAACGAACAAAGGAGTATAATTATGATAAAAATTGCAAATAAAGAATGGAAAACACCTGTAACAGTTGCTTCTGGAACATTTGCAAGCGGCAGAGAATATGGCGAATTCATAAATTTAAGCCACTTAGGAGCAGTTACTACAAAAGGTGTTTCAGATGTGCCTTGGAGCGGAAACCCTGCACCCCGTGTAGCAGAAACTTATGGCGGCATGTTAAACTCTATAGGCGTTCAAAATGTTGGCGTTAAAATGTTTATAGAAAAAGATTTGGAGTTTTTGCAAAATACAAACACAAATATAATAGTTAACATATGTGGGCACACTATAGATGATTATTTAAAAGTAATCGAAGCATTAGACGACCACGGCGGTGCTCACTATTATGAATTAAACGTCTCTTGCCCAAATATAAAAGAGGGCGGCATATCATTTGGTGTAAACGCAAAAGAAACTGAAAAGCTAACTTCTGCTTGCCGAAAAATAACTAAAACTCCATTAATAGTGAAACTTTCGCCAAATGTTACAGATATAACAGAAATAGCAAAAGCCGCTGAAGAAGCAGGGGCAGATGCCCTTTCATTAATCAACACTTTAAAAGGAATCGCAATAGATATTAATAGTAAAAAGCCTTTTCTAGGCGGTATAACTGGTGGGCTTTCGGGGCCCGCTATTAAACCTATTGCAGTTCGTATGGTATATGAAACTTATAAAGCTGTTAAAATTCCTATAATAGGCATGGGTGGCATTTTCAGACCAGAAGATGCTATAGAATTTATTTTAGCTGGTGCTTCAGCAGTTGCTATAGGCACTGCTAATTTTTCAAACCCAAGAGCTTCAATAGAAATTATAAACGGTATAAATGAATATTTAGAAAAAAATAATACCGATATGCAAGGAATAATAGGTGCAGCAACTTAAAAACACTATAATAAGTTTATAAATGGTGTTTGTTTTTCTCAAAAATCACTTGCAAAATATCAAAAATTCGTGTATACTATTATTTGTAACATTAAAATAAAATAGGGGGGTGTAAATATGCCACATTTCATTAGTGATGCTTGTATAGCTTGTGGAGCATGCGAGCCAGAATGTCCAGTTCCTTGTATTACTCCTGGTGATATATTCGTTATAGACCCAGAGTTATGTATAGACTGTGGTTCTTGTGCTGCTGTTTGCCCTGTTGACGCAATCAGCCCACAGTAATTAAGTGTCTCTAAAACAACCAAATTGAGTTTTAGAGAGTCTTAATTTTTAAGTCTCTGCCTTTAAGGGTTTCTTTTCAGACTTTTTTAGAAATCCTTTTAAGGCAGAGGTCTTTGTAAAGTTAATAAACAAGAAACCGGCAAATTTTTGCTAAAAATTTTAAAAATAATATAAATATTGAGGGAGATTAACAAAAAATGAAATTACAATTAGCATTAGACTTAGTAGATAAAGCAGGCGTTTTAAGCGAAGCAAAAGAATTTGCACAATTTGTAGACGTTATAGAAGTTGGCACACCAATAATAATTAATGAGGGGCTTCATGCAGTTAAAGCTCTTGCAGAAGCACACCCAGAAACTACTGTTCTTGCAGATTTAAAAGTGATGGATGCTGGTGGATATGAAGTTAGCGTTGCTGCTGCTGCTGGTGCAAAAATTGTTACTATTCTTGCTGCCGCAGAAGACCACACAATAAAAGGTGCTGTTGAAGAAGCTAAGAAACACGGTGTAGAAATATTAGTAGACATGATAGCTATTAAAGATTTAGCAGGCAGAGCAAAAGAATTAGATGCTATGGGTGTAGACTATATTTGTGTTCATACAGGGTATGATGGGCAAGCAGCAGGCGAAAGCCCATTAGAAGCTTTAAAAACTGTTAAAGCAAACGTTAAAAATGCTAAAACTGCTGTTGCTGGTGGTATTAAGTTAGACACTGTTGAAGGTGTTATAGCTGCTCAGCCAGATTTAGTAATAGTTGGCGGTGGTATTACTCAAGTAGACGGTGATAGAATAGCAGTTGCTAAAAAATTCCGTGAATTAGTTAAGTAAGCTATATGGCTAGCGATACTAATTTAAATTCACCACAGGTTGTTTTAAAAGAGTTAGAACAAGCTTTGAGCCACATAAATGAAAAAGAAGCAGAAACTTTGTTAAAGAGTATTGAAGATTGTGGAAAAGTGTTTCTAGCTGGTGCTGGTCGCTCTGGGCTTATGGCTAAAGCATTTTGTATGCGTCTTATGCATATGGGCATACATGCACATGTGTTAGGCGAGACTACTACAAGCACTTTTGAAAAAGAAGACCTTTTAATACTCTGCACTGGCAGTGGTGAAACTGGCACTCTAGTCCATTATGCAAAAAAAGCAAAAAACATAGGCGGTAAAATAGCAGCTATTACTATAAAGCCTGAAAGCACAGTTGGCAGCTTAGCAGATTTTGTTGTGAAAATGCCCGGTGCTGTGAAAGAGCGTAAAGAAGGGGAAGAAAGCACGGTTACAGTGCAGCCAATGGGCTCTCTTTTTGAACAAAGCCTTTTATTATTTTTTGATAGCTTAATTTTACAATATATGAGCAAACATAATTTAAAAGGTGATGTTATGTATGGTATGCACGCCAATTTAGAATAGCCCCTAAGGGGGCTTTTTTAGGAGGACTAAAAATGCCAAATGTTTTAGAACTTAGAAGCGAAAAGAAAAGTCAACTTTTTGACCTTTTAAAGCTTAAAAAGGAAAATCCAAACTTAGAAATAAAAGGCTTGAATGAATTAATTTTAAGAATAGAAGCTTCCATGGAAGAAGAAGATGTTGCACTAGTTGAAAAGAAAATCGCTAAACTATAGAGGAGGTTAACAAAGTGGCAGGGCATTCAAAATTTGCTAATATTAAGCATAAAAAAGAACGTGCAGATTTAAAGCGTGCAAAAATCTTTACTAGAGTCGGTAAAGAAATTATGGTGGCAGTTCAGCAAGGGGGGCCAGATAAAAGTATAAATGCAAGGCTTAGAGACACAATTCAAAAAGCACGGGCAAATAATATGCCAAATGATAATATTGAGCGTTTAATTAAAAAAGCCGCAGGCGAAACAGATACTAGCCAATATGAAGAAATAACTTACGAGGGTTACGGTATAAATGGCATTGCTTTAGTAGTTGAAGCACTTACAAATAATAGAAACCGAACTGCTGCAAATGTTAGAAGTGCTTTCACAAAAGGCGGCGGAAACATGGGGCAAACAGGCTCTGTTAGTTTTATGTTTAATCAAATAGGGCAAATAATAATAGATAGAGAGCTAACAGAAGATGAGCAATTAACACTTATGGATGCAGGGGCTTCCGATTTTTCAGATGATAGTGAAATAATAACTGAGCCAAATGATTTGCCAAAAGTTTTGGAAGCATTGCAAAGCTTAGGTGGTAATTCTTTAGAAATACTTAGTGCCGAAGTTATATACAAACCGACTACTTATGCACCCCCATTAACCGAGCAGGAAGATATAAAAAAAATGAACCGGCTTATATCTCTATTAGAAGAAGATGAAGACGTTCAAAATTTTTATCACAATTTAGAAGATTTTGAATAATATGGAGTTTTGCTATAATGATTAAATATGCGTTATCAAAAAATAACTCGCTATATTTTTTAGGGCTTTTTTCATTTTAATTGAGAATTTATTGTGTCTCTTTTTATCAAATTAAATATTGAATATACTACCATTATTCCTAATGCTATGCTTCCCGCTGCTGCAAAAGTTTCTAACCCTGCTGCTGTAGCATACCCTGTTTCATTTGCTACTAAGTATAGCATAGTTCTATAAATTCCTGCCCCTGGCACATATGGAATAATGCCCGCAATTAAATATATGCTCCCTATTACTTTTCTTTTTTTAGAGAAAAATAAACTTAAAATAGAAACAGCAGCAGCTGAAAGAAAAATCATACCGAATAGTTCTAAAATAAGCCACCCAAATGAGCTAGTGAGCCCCGCTAAAATTAACTCTTTTTTAGGAGCACCAAAAATATAAGCGAAGCACATACTACTAGCTAATGCAGCTACAACTTGCGGCGGTGCTAGCCTTGTTGCCGGCAGTATAATCATTTGAAAAAAATTATAGTTTATATTTAGCTGTATTAAAGGTATGTTCGTATTAAATCCACTAATATAAAAAATATTTAAAGGCACAAAAACACCAATAGCTAAGCAAAAAGCTATAAAAAGAGCTTCCATAAGTCTTGAATTTCCGGCTATGTAGTGCCCCTCTAAAATATCTCTAAAGGCACTCGTAAGCGGCACCCCAGGTACTAAAATCATTATAGCAGCTATTATTAAAATGTCTGTATTTATATGTATTATAGAACTAATCAATATTGCCGCTATGCTTGTAAAAATACCGCCTATCATAGTCATAAAAAATATGTTTGAATCTTTTTTTCCTAATGCCATTAAAATTATGCGTGTAAAAAAAGAAATTATAAATGCAAATATAGCTTCCAAAAAGCCGCCGCCTAATAAAAAGGCAAAAGAAGCACAGCCGGTTGCTGCAACTAAAGTTAAACTTTTTATACTATAGTTTGGCATTTTGTTTATTTCATCAAGCTTTGCTTTGGCTTCAGCTAAGCTCAAATTATCTTCTATTATTTGCCTGCTTAATGAAATAGTCATATTCACACGTGTTAAATTTATGCTTCTTTTATCTATTCTTTTTATAATTCCTGCTCTTTGGTCTTCTATGCCGCAAATTATAGTAGTTGGGCTTATTATGCTTTCGCCGTTTTTTCCTGTGTAATGTTTTACTACATATGAAACAGTTTCTTCAACTCTATGCGTTTCTGCACCATTTGTCGCTAATGTTTTTGCCATATTTGAAACGAAGCTTAATAATTCTTTCATTTTTCCGCCTTATTAGCAAGCCTTAATTTTTATTCTTATAATCTATTTTGCATAGTATATAAGTGCTCTCAATATATACGAACTAAGTATAGCACACTTTCCCTAAGAAATCAATTGGGTATCTCTAAAAACTTTCTTCGGTCGTTTTTAGCTCACCCATGATAGCCCAAAATTGGCTGTCTTTGAAGCGTCTTTAAAAATCGTATATCGTAATTAGAAAAATTAAGTTTATTTCGTTTGTATCCACAATATGTAGGGGCTTGAATTTTAGCCCAATATGTGATATAGTATATATTAAGGAATTAAAACTAAGGAGTTGCTTTATGAATAAAAATATAGCAGGGGTAGATGAAGTTGGCAGGGGCTGTTTAGCAGGTCCTGTAGTTAGTGCTGCGGTTATTTTGCCAAGTGATTTTTTAAAAGATGATACTATAGAGTTAAAAGATTCTAAAAAGCTTTCAGAAAAAAAACGTGATGAATTTTATGAATTAATAATGAGAAAAGCACTTGCAATCGGAATTGGGGTAGTCCATCACGATATAATTGATGAGATTAATATATTAGAAGCTACAAAGCTTTCTATGATAAAGGCTGTAAATGCTCTTTCAATTAAGCCAGATTTTTTATTGATAGATGCTTTAAATATAAAATTGGACATATCACAAGAAGCGGTAATCAAAGGCGATGAAAAGCATAAGGAAATTGCTGCTGCCAGTATAATAGCAAAAGTTACAAGAGATAGAATGATGAAAGAATATGATTTGCAATATGATGTGTACAATTTCAAAAGAAATAAAGGGTATGGCACTAAAGAACACAAAGAAGCAATTAAAAAACATGGCTTTTGCAATATTCATAGGCGAAGCTTTAAACCAAAAGATTTATTTGATTTTTAAGATTATTTTTTAGTTTTAAAGGTTCCCTAATTTAAGGAGAATATTTGATTTAGCTATATTTTGGAATTTTATCGCTGCCGAAAGTGGCTAGAAAATTTAAGGAGACCTACAAATGATTAAAAAATGTTTAAAACCATCCCTTTTGAGTAGAGATTCTCTTTCAGGAGGGTTTGATTAATATGGAAAATGAAAAAGAATTAAAAGAAAAAATATTAAAGCAATTTTCAGAGATTGGTGGAAACTTTAAAAATGACCATAAAGTAAAATCTCTCCAAAATAAGATAAGAGTTTATTTTAGGGAAGCGAAAACTGTAGATATTCAACTTTTAGATGTTTTAACTTTATTGAAAATTTATGAAGAAAATCTCATTAATAAAAATTTTGAAAGACACCATACAATGGCAATTCAAGTTATTGAAAGGCTTATGAACACGCACATAAGCAATTGGGATTTAGCAGACCTTAGAATTGCACAGACTGTGCTTATTTATACTAATGATTTTGAAGAAGCTGAAGAGCTAGTTCAAAAGGCACTTTATGCTTTAAAGAAAAATATTAAAGATAGACCAACCGATAAAATAGAGCTTTTTATGCGTATAAATATGCTTGGTCGGTTTATGGTTTCAATTTTTGAAGAAATTGGTGAAACTAATATTGAGTCTTCAGAAGTTGAAAAGTTAAAAGACTATTTTGAAATTCATTTGCAAAAAGCTTTAAATATTTGTAAAAAAGATGCTGAATTAAAACCATATGAATTAATGATTTTAACTAGGCAAGCAATCTTTAATAAAGAGCCAGACACCGTTTTAGAAAATTTAGAATTGCTTAAAAAGATAGGCGAAAAAGAATTTTATAAACTTTTGAAAAAGCAGTTCATAAAATATAGCTCTAATTTTGCTTCTATGCTTAATCAAAGGCAATCTAGCATTATGAGCGGCGGGCGTATACGTATACATAGAGAAAAAGAGGGACTTAGAGTAGATGATTTTGCTAATTTTCTAGGTGTTACCGAAAGTTATATAAATCAAATTGAGCGTGGCGAGCGGCACCCATCACTTTATATGCTTTCAAAAATATCTGCTAAGTTAAATATTTCTATATATGAGCTTATCCACGGTAGAGAAAAAACATATATACTTCCTAACTCGCTAGGGTTAAATGAAAATTCTATGAAAACTCTTCAAAATTTTATAGAATTTTTGCAAGAAACAGAAAAAAGAGAAAGAGACCATGAAGCTTTTTCAAAAGAAGACTCACAGATTAAAGAAATTGATTTTGATGATTATTCAAATGAAAATTAACTTATTATTTAAAATTTCCAAAAATTTTGTTATGCAAATGTTATTAAAAAACTATAGATTTCTACCCAAAAATCCGATATAATTAATAACAAATTAAACTTATATCGTTTGGGATTATGTTGCTTTATCATAATTAGCTTGTCATTATAAAAGCTAAATTTTTCTTAAGCTTCCCAAACGGACTTTCATGGAGGATATTCAATGAAAAAAACCATTGCAAAATTTATGGCAGGTTTTATGGCATTTACATACGCTATTCCTAGTATAGGGGTCGTTGCTAACCAACAGCCGCCTAATAATACCCCCGCTTCTAATAGTACTGCTTATGAGAGTATAGCCCCTAGGATGCTTCTTCCTGGTGCAACTACTCAGCAGTTTATCGCTAATTTAGGTGTCGGTTTATCGCCAGGCACAGAGACGCAAACGCCTGTCCCTTTAGTTGGGCAAGTGCCAGATAATATGGGATTTATCCAATTTAATACAAACAGCCGCTCACTCCATTCTTGGCGTATTCAATACACACTAACTCCAGATAAAAAAGTAATTATTGAGTTCGATAGAAGAGGGGCTGGGCAAAATCTTTATGTAACTTATAGTGTAGTTAACCCTGTAGACTACTCGCCTATAGATATTCATTACACTGGCTTTAATATTCACAATAGCAGTGTTTTTATGCTCGCTGAAGAATATTTAAACACAAACCAAGCACCAGGCGGCTGGCAAAGAGATCCATACAGCCCAGATAATTTAATAATCGTCGGAAATCCAAACCAAGTAGTTCTTAACCATACAGGCTTTCCAGCAATTCCAGACCCAGATAATGCAGGTTCATATTTGCACACTGCTATTCCGCCACGCATGGAACGCCCAGAATTTAGAATTTCTCAACACTTAGGGGCACACGGTTTCACATTTAGCTTCGGAATTAATCCTAGCCCAGTTAGCATACGCTGGGAAAATGAAATAGTAACTATAACTTCTCAAAATTTTGAAATGGGGCGTATGCACTCCGTAAGCCTTTATGAGGGGCCAACGCAAGCAGCGGCAACACTTCATGATACTATTTTTATAACTACTGGTTTAATAAATGTATTAGGAACGCCTTTTGCTAACACAAATAGAAATTCAAGCCACGTGCAAGCTATAGATAGGCGTTATGGTGTAGCGGGTACAGACCCTTATTGGCCAGCAGACCCAAATGAACCAGCAGGGGTTACACTATCTTTCGATTTGCCATTAGATTTTGCAGGCAATGTGCCTTCTATGCACGTTGGTGCTAATATAAACTTACACACACCAGGTTATCAACCTATAATAATTACTATACCTAATATATTTGCACCCGTTCCAACCGGCTCAAGTGCTTCAGGCATTTTGGGCGGTGTTACAAGAACCGTAATAGGTGATAGACACATATTAAATATTCGTCTAGAGGGGCTTCAGCCCGGAAGATTATTTCATGATAATTCATCAATAAGTTTAATAACTGCAGGTGGCATTTACACTAGAGATACACAAATCCCTTGGCCTAAACTTTTTACATTTCCACATTTTGAAGTGAGAATGATAAATGGGCTTCCTTTTGTCGCTGTTACTCCTTTTGGGTTGCCTGGGCAATATATGCTCAAACATGAAGTTCACGACCCGGGAAACCCTGTAGCAAGCAGCACAGACCCTTTTCTTCATCTAACACAATTCAGTGCTACAGTAAACTCACCAAATGGCGATGAAGAAGTTATTTTAATACCTGTTCCTAGTCAAATTATTACTTCTCATCATGGGTTGTTTTTGCAAGTTTATTTTATTCCAAATGGAACTTTTGCAACTGATGCTCAAGGGCAGCCTACTTTAGGGGGGGCTCAAAGTTTTGTTTTCAGCCAAAAACTTTTATATTCTGTTCCGCCTATCGTTATAGGAGTTCGCCCGCCTGCATTTTTAAATGTAGTTACTTATACACACGCACCTACAAACTTTGAAAGAGACCGTGGTCTTTTAGATTTAAGTATTACATTAGATGTTGGTGATGCTGCTATAATCAATCAACTTTTCAATAGAGATGCTCAGTTAGTAGTCTTAGAAGAAGAGGAAGATGAATATGGAGTAATGCAAGTAATAGATAGTAGATATGAAATCGTAATTTACTATGAATTAAGAAACGCACTTAGCCCTTATCCGGGAACAGCTTATACACACTTTGCAACTGTTCGTGCAACTTTCTTTGCAAATAATAGAACTGCCCCTGTAAGTGCTATTTTAGAACTAGTTACACCGTCTCATGAAAGTGTAACACTTACTAATGAGGGTGAAACTATCACTTTAGGTGAAGTTGGGTTTGAGGGTACAGTTCGCCATTCTATTTTTATGAATTTTGAAATAGATACTACTCATAGGCTTCACTCAACTAGTACAAACTATGCTTTTAACTTCCCAAATATATACTTTTTAAATGTGTCCCCAGTTTATAACGATGAAAATATTAGTTCTTCTGTGTTTGCCTCTATCACTTTAAATGAGTTTGATAGAACTATAGTGCCGCCGCCGCAAGCATTTAGAATTACCCCAAATAGCTACACTTCTATAGACACACCAGGGCAAGAGCAAGTTTCATTTGATGTTGAATTTGTGCTTCCAGCTGCAGAGCTTTTAAACTATTTACGTCGCTCTTATGGGCTAGACCCGCTAGATGCTAACATTTTTATTAATTTATATATTAATACAGATGAAGCTTTTATGAGAAGCGTTTTCACTTCTTCAGATACAGAAGAAACACAAACTTCACTTACAGCAATATTTAATCGCCACCAACATGGGCGAGTAACTAGCATTATGAACCCTCTTACAAACCCGCTTCCACAACCAACGCCAGATGCAGAAGTAGAAACTTTCTTCTTTTCTGGCATACGTGGTAACACTTCTTTGCCAAACGCTCCATTAGCTGCTTTAAGAAATGATAATTTAGTTGCCCTTAGAAGAATACCTATATATGAATACCAGTTACAAGGCATTCTTTCAGGCTCAACACCGAACACAATTTTATTTAGATATAGATTAGACGGGTTAGATTTTAACACTGAATACTTCCTAACAGCAGATATAGAAGTTCACCAATTTGATGGCGATGATTTTGAGCTAAAAGCTATATCACACTTTGCACCAGTTATAACAGTTACAACGCCAGACCCTATAGATATTCCTTTAGGTATAGAGCAAAACCCGCCTGCACCAACTCCTTTAAACTCTCGTGATATTTTATTAGATAGTGCAACAATTTACTTTAATAGAGTAACAATTGGTGGAGATTTGCCAACAGGCTACACTGAAACTATAGACTATGAATTTATAAGAATTCGTGGAAACCAAATGGATTCTTCTATGATGAACAATAGAAATAGTATGGGCGTATTATGGCAGCATTTGGTTGAAAACCATAGCCCAGTGCCAACAGGGGTTACAGCCTTTAGAACTCATAATTCGCAAGGGGCAAATCCAAGCATACAAAGTTTTAACGGCACAAGCTGGGTAGCTGCTCCAAATGTTTCTGGTGATTTTACAGCTGCAGTAGTAGCTGTTACAGATAGCACATTAGAAAGCAACACAATTTATTTTTACTATGTTCGTACTATACGTGAAATTACTAGAACTAACGGTGAAGTTATAAGAAGATACTCCGTGTTTAATCACATAACTATAACTACTACAATAGTAGATGCACCTAGAAATTTATTAGCCGAAACTGGTGAAACTCTTTCAAATGGTAACCCAAATATAGTTCACAACCGTATGAATGAAGTTGTAATAAGCTTTGAAGCTTTAATTGCAAACCTTGCAAATTTAGCACCGAATAATATTTTCTTTGAATACCGTATACAAATTGATGATGAAGAATGGGGAAACCCTGTAGCTTTTAATCTTCCAAGCTTAATTACAGGTAATGAAGCTCGCCCAGAAAATTGGCGTTGGTTTTTTTATCACATTAATAGCGGTATAGAGCCGGGTAGAATGCACCGTATACAAGTGCGTACTGTTCAAATAGACCAAAGTGGAAGAAGAAGCGTTTCCGTTTGGACTTTGCCTGCCGAGTGGTTAGCAGAGCCAGACCCAGAAGCTGAAGAGCGTGAAAGAGAAGAAGATGATTGGGAAAATCACGTTCGTGAAGAGTTATACCGCCTCCTAAGAAGACCATATTGGGTAATGAGAGATGATAACCAAGTTTTTAGCTCCATTTTACGCCCATCTTTATTTGGTGAAATGGTTCGCAGTGCAACAGGCAGAAGAATATATTTGCCAACTTCAGATGTAAACCCAAATCAAACAGTTTATTATATACCTGCTTCTGTTTTCGCTAGATTAGTTCAAGAAGAAGCGGCTTTTATACTCCGTACGGATTCAGTAGACCTTACCCTTCCAAATCGTATTATAGATTTAAATAATAACCCTGCAGTTTTAACAATTGCAGACGCTGTTCGTAGGCGTGAAGTTAATGATTATATGGTTCGTTTAAATGTAAACTGGCAGCAAGGGCCTACTATAAGTGGAACGCCTGCTATATCGCCAGTTGCAAATATTAGCTTACACTTAGTAGCAGCTACTGAAAATATAAGAATTTGGGATGAAGAACTGTTAGAAAGCTTGCTTGAAATGATAGACGATTTAATAGAAATCGCTATGGAAAGAATATTAGCTTCGCTAGCCCGTGAAGACCAAAACATAATAACAGCTCGCCACGTGTTAGATATAATAGAAGAAGCACAGCGTGAAATAACCCGTATCGCTGCAAATCACTTTAGACCATTGCCAACGAGAACCCCTATTGCAGTTAGCTTTAATTCCGATATGCTCTTAAACGTTCGCAATGTAGATGAAGAAGCAGTAGTAAATGCTTATGAATGGAGAAATTCAGCTTGGGCAAGAATTCCATCCGCTTTTAATAACAACCGTGGAATAAGAGTGCCAGGGTCTGGCAGTTTCGTTTTCACTGGCAGACAAATTGTAATAGCAGGCTTAGCTTCCACACCTGGTGCAGGCACTACTCGTGCTATAGTTGCCCGCCACGGTCTTGATGATTTTTTAGGCGGTGCTAATATAGATACAAATGATGTAGTAACTCGTGTTATGCTCATAGATTCTATTGCAAGAATTCTCGGTGCAGAAGAGGGTGCAAACGCTGCAGCTTTCTTAAGAAACGCAAGTATTACAATTCCGCCAGGCAACCAAACAGCTCCAATTACTACCCAAGAAGCCCTTTCACTAGTAATGGCTGTTTATGCAAATAGAACTAACACACCAGTAAGTAGTATACGTATTACTAATTTTACACTTACTAACAATTTAACAGGTTTAAGTCCACAGTTTGCAGAAAGTTTTAGAGCCGCAATAGAAGTTGGCATTTATAGAAACTACAATTTAACACCAAATGCCGCTCTAACCGTTGGTGAAATGTTAGATGTTTTAACAAACTTAGACCGCTTAATAGGAGGTAGCTTATAATGAAGAAGCGTATAACTTCGCTCATATTAATTGCAATTATGCTTTTAACATCATTGCCGCTTCAAATTTTTGCAAACCCACAAAATCCCATTCCAAATGATGGGCTAAACATACAAGGCTTTGCAACAGCAGCTCCAAACCACCATATAGGATTTAACTGGCGAAGACCGCCTCTTTTTGCCGGTCCAACAAACGACCATAGAGAAGGTTTCAACGGCCACCCAGAGGGGTATGAGATTTTTACAAGAAATGCAACAGTTAATGGTTCATTTAATTATACTATGCCTTGGCAAACTATCCCTGTTGCTGTAGAAAATGTTAACGTACAAAATCTAAGTGCAGACTTTCCTTTTAATGTGCCTGCAGGTTCCCAAGGGTCTATACACTCTTTTCAAATTATACCTTTTCACTATCATTATCAAATAATAGGAACTAATGCTGCCGGCGGGCCAATGTGGGGTTGGGTGCGTGCACCTTTTGCACCTGCAAGCCCGCCAGCAACACACCCGCAAACCTTATTTATGACCGATATAAATGTAGATGTTGAAAATATCGGTGGGAATATGGTAGTAATTTGGGATAATCCAACTTTTGATGGTGAGCAAGTTTTCCCACGTTTTCAACTTCAATATGGCGTATACGGTCAAACTACTACTTTCCCTGCTAGAATAATCGACAGCTCTATGTGGCAAGTGTTGCCGGGGAACCGTTTAAGTTTCACAATTCCTGCAACAAACTTAGTGCCAGGAACTCGTTATTCTGTTAGCGTTTTGCCATTAGGGCAAGTTGGAACTACTTTTCCAAACAACGTTAGCGTAACTTTATTTGGTGGAACACAACACTTAGTGCCTATAGCGAGAACGCCGGGAAGAATATATTACAATAATGATTTTTATTTACACCCATATTTAAGCGTTCGTGCAGAGGGGGCAAACTATTTATTAGCAAACTGGGCTCCTTTAATTCCAAACCCACCGCTAACAGTTTCAAGAGTAGAGCTTTGGAGTGCAACAGACCCAATAGATCTAGCAACGGTGCCGCCAATAGGCACATCAAGAGTGCTCTTGACTTTGCCAGATACACAAACGACGCACACAGTTCGTACACCAATTCCTACTATGGAAACTTGGTTTGTAGTAATTTATCACATGAGCGATGGTTCAACAATGCGGACAAATGTTGTCCATTTTCATCCCTCTTTAGTAGGCTTCACCCCATATAGCCCTAGAATTTTATACGGCTCTTATGAGGGAACACCGCCAAATATATCTCTTGATTTAACTTGGGAAGCATTCACTAGGCCGCCTTATACAGCAGCAGAGCAAGGGCAGACTACTCCGCTTCCAGGCTTCGGAAATGTATATATAGATAGAAATTTAAATTATACAGTTTGGATAACCGATGAATTAGAGCTTTTAACACCCGAAAGCCTTTTAACTTTGCCGCCAGTAACAATTCTAGAGCCAACAGACTTGCCAAACCCAAGAAGAGAAACTTTAAGAACCGCTCCACTAGTTCAAAACTATGTTTTTGACCACACTTTTACCCAATATGTAAATAGAACAGGCACTATTAATCCACTTACAGATAATAGAGTTTTCTATATAGCTATTCAAGCAACTCGCACAGAGGGCACAGAATTAGAAAGAAGCCAAATAGCTTTTTATGCTATATTTATTCCGCCCTCAGCAGATTTAACAGTTATTCCGCCTATGGTTCCTGTTAGAACTTATGATGTTGGCGAAACGACAATAACTATAGAATGGAACCAAGCTTGGTGGGAAGTGCACAACCCCTCAAACAACGGTTGGTATAATATAATTGGTAATAACAACGGCACGCCAGTTTTTGGTGAACCTGCACTCGTCCACCCGCATGTAATCCTTTGGGGTGAAGATTTTGTAGTTGCTCCCTCTCCTTTAATAGCCGAAGCAAGAATAAGAGATGCACTAACTACTATAGGTTTAAACCCTGCTTTAATGCCAATACGCTTCCGTGATTTTAGAAACGACCCTACAAGGTCTTATGAAATAAACGTCGTTACGCAAGCCGCTATGGCTGAGTATGGCACTTATGAAGAATACGTACGTTCTATAATTAATAACCCAAGCGTTTGGCAAAATATAAACCAAGGCACCGAAGTGCCAAACACACCAACTAGAAGACATCAAATAACAGGTTTATTACAAAACACAGCTTACTTTATCTTTTTTAGACCAGTAAACCAACATGGCACAGCCCACTATCCAACTTTCACAACTGGTACAACAATAGCAGTAACACCGCCATTAGTTCCAGATTTAACAGTTCCTATTTTAGAAGTAATTCCTGCTGAAACTACAGACCATTCAATATCACTTAGGTTTAATGGCAGTTTCGCATTAGAGTATGAACTATTCCACTCAACTCTTCTTGCAGACTTCCCAGAAGGCGGCGGTAGTGTAGCCGTTACTAACGAGTTTATACGAGAAAACGGTAGAGAACAAGATGGCTTCATATATATAACGATACCAAACCTTTTCCCGGGCACTTGGTACCATTTTTGGATGAGAGCTAGATATGGAACGCAAACTTCTATTTGGAGCAACCCTGTTTCAGAAAGAACACGTGATTTAGCCCCTCCCCAAGCTCCAACTTCTATAATAAGAGCTTCAGCAACTTCGCTTGCTGCTATAAACACAGAACATGGGCTGGAATTAAGCCACGCAGCAGCAAATAGATTAATTTTAGAGCTTGGCAGAATTTTTTCAGACCAACAAACTAATAATGCCCCTATTACTACAGACTATACTTCAAATAATGAATATACAACATGGCACCCACGCACAAGCCATAGAGTAACTTATGTAGTCAATTTTGATAACTTAGTTCCAAATAGACGTTACTACACAAGAGCTAGAACTGTTTTAACAGTTAGCAGACAAGGTGATGAAGTTATAAGGGATTATAGCTATATTTGGCAGTTAGCAAATAACCCAGAATTTTTAGACGCTATAGAAATTATCGTTCCTAGCTTAGTTGGCGAGCCTACACCAGGTGAAATATTAAGAATTCAATCAGATTGGAGTATAACTTTCCCATTCTTCACAGGGCAAGACGATAGTGAATTTGATAGCGACACAAATCCAGATTTATTCCCGCTTCCAGACCAAGATTTTTACTTCATAGGTCCAAACCCAGGTAATGATTTTACACTAACATATAGAATACGTGGCAACCAAATTGGTGCAGATGGCAATAGAGATAACCAAGTAAACGAACGCTTTATCTCAAGATTAGTAACAAACCGCACTTTTAATTTTGAAATAGATATGAGTTCATGGCAAGGTCCAAACCCGATTCACAATAGAACTGTTCAAATACCTTTCGGTGTTATAGAAGCTTTTGATGAAAGACAAATCAACTTAACTATAGATGCAGGCAATTTAACTTTAACTATACCTTATAGAAGCATAATAAATGATGAAGTTAGAAGAATGCCGGGGCTAAACCGTTTCTCAACAGTAGAGCTTACCCTTGCAACTGGGAATATACCGCAAATAGAACAAGTTCCAAGTTTAATTTCAACACCACATACTTTAACTGCTTCTGTAATAGAAGGTAATAATACAGTTAATATAACTCAGTTTGCTAGAGAGCTTAGATTAGAAATGAATTTGCCAAATTCCCACGCTCAAAATAACGCCGTTGCAGGCTATTTAAACCATAGAAACACTGGTGGCTGGGCAAGGCAAAATTCAGAAACTAATAGAGACACAGTAAGCTTTAGAACACGCCATGCAGGTTCATATGCCGTAATTAGCAGATTGCCAGCAGCAGTTACAGCAGGGGCTGCAACAGCTGCCCATATGGCGGTTGTAACGAGCATACTAAGTATTACCGATTTAACAAACTACAATGAATTAGCACCAGTTCACCCAAATCAATTTAATCAAATAGTTTCGGCAGCTGCATCAAGAAGCCAAACAGTAGCTATGAACCAGCCCCTAAGCCAAGCAACATTTACTAGCCTAGGGCGAAGCGGAATGTTGGTTTCTGGGAACTCCGTTTCCCGTGCAGATGGAATAGCTTCATTAGTTAGGCTTTTAGAAGTTCGCACAGGCTCTGAAGTTGCTTTCTTCCCTACACTTGCAGAATCTAGTTTCTCAGATATGGGTGCAGTGCCTTCTAATTTGCAGCGTAACCTTTTAAAAGCAGAAAGTCTGGGCTTTATCCGTGGAAACACAGTGAACCCAGAAGCAAACTTCACTTTCGGTGATTTGATGTATATTTTATATATCGTGCTTCAAGCTAGTTAGCATTGTGAATATTAAATATTCATCAAAATTTTATACTGTTTTTATAATTAAAGCAGCATACCACCTTAAGAGTTTAGCCACTTTAGCATCAATAAACACAAAAAAATTAGCCTTTATGGCTAATTTTTTTGTTGATTTTATTTGACATAATGTGCTTAAAAGTGTATAATAATTATTATGAGTAAAATAGAAAAACAATTTTTAAAACATATTTTGAATGTAACCGACACACAGATTATGCTTATGGATATAAACAGCTTTCTTGAAGAAAATCAAAAAGTGAGAAATCAATTAAAAGAATATTTAACCCGCCATTCTAAAGGCGAGCCCATAGAGTACATAATAAATAAAACTAATTTTATGGGCTTAGACTTTTATGTTGATGAAAATGTACTTATCCCGAGACC
>WRFW01000220.1 GCA_009787435.1 Defluviitaleaceae bacterium | reverse complement strand
CCAGCAAGCGGCACAATCACTATAGATAATATAGATATAACAAATTTAGAAGTAGAAAAAAGAAATATAGGCATGGTCTTCCAAAACTATGCCTTGTTTCCGTCTATGTCTGTTTTTGATAATATAGCATTTGGCTTAAAAGTTAAAAAGCTGCCACAGAGCGAGATTAAGAAAAAAGTTTTGGAAATGGGAAGCAAAGTAGATTTAGTTGAAGAACAAATGCAAAAAAAAATAAATGAGCTTTCAGGCGGGCAGCAGCAGAGGGTAGCCATTGCAAGAGCTTTAGTAACATCGCCATCTATCATTTGCCTTGACGAACCATTATCTAATTTAGACGCAAAATTACGTGTGCAGCTTAGAAATGAACTAAAAAATTTGCAAAGAAAATTTGGAATTACTACTATATATGTAACTCACGACCAAGAAGAAGCTTTAACCCTTTCAGACCGTATAGCAGTTTTTAATAAAGGTGAACTTGAGCAAATAGGAACGCCCGAAGAAATTTATAATAACTCTAAAACAGAATTTGTTTGTAACTTTATCGGTGATATTAACAAACTAGACAACGATTTTCTTAAAAGAGGCGGCATAGAAACAGATAAAAATTGTTACATACGCCTTGAACGTATATACGTAAATTCTATGAAAGAATATCACGTAAACTTCGGCACGGCACAAGTAACAGACTTAGAATATTATGGGCTTTATATTAAGTATACTTTAAATGCAGACGGTGCAACTTTTAAAGTTATTGAAAAAGCAAGCGGTATAGATTTATATGAAATTGGTGAAACAGTAAATGTTAGTTTTAACCCAAATAATATTCTTTCTTATTAAGAGGTATGCCATATGATAAACAAAGTAAATATGAAGACCGCCATAGTAAATAAAAAAAGCAAAAAAATGAATGCACAAATTGCAGTTGCAAATAAGCCGAATATGAAAGCCGCTATTACAAAAGCTTTAATTTTCATAGCTCTTTTATGGTTTATCATTTTTTTGCTAGTAGTCCCTAATATTAGCACTATCACAGCGGTTTTTTGGCAAAATGGCGAGTTTACAACACGTGCTTTTACAAGGCTTTTCACTTCCCCAATTGCAACTGCTGCTTTGCGAAATAGTTTTATATTAGCGCCTATTTTATCCGTAACGGTCGGTGTTCTAGGTGTTAGCTTAGTTTTAATTACCGATTATTTTAAAATAGTCGGCTCAAAAATTTTGCGGCTAGGTTATATGACAACTCTTCTATATGGCGGCATTATATTAGTTTCTGGCTATAGATTTTTGTACGGTGAAAATGGAATTTTAACTAACTTATTAGCTTCTATAATTCCTAGCTTTAATACAGGCTGGTTTGAGGGGTTCGGAGCTGTATTATTCGTGATGACATTTGCCGCAACAGGCACGCATATAATTTTTATAAGAAACGCTTTAAGAAGTGTAGACTATCAAACGATTGAAGCGGCAAGAAATATGGGTGCTTCTGGGTTTTATATTCTTAGAAAAATAGTTTTGCCAGTGTTAACACCATCTATTACTGCCGTTACTATTTTTACATTTCTAGGCGGTCTAAGTGCAATAGCCGCCCCCTTATTAGTCGGTGGCAGAGGTTTTCAAACTATAAACCCGATGATTTTATCATTTTCTGCAATGCCCGCTTCAAGAGATTTAGCTGCTCTTATGGCACTAATTTTAGGGTTATCATCTTTCGTATTAATTGCTGTGCTAACTTGGCTTGAAAAAAGAGGGCATTATTTGTCTGTATCTAAAGTCAAAACTTCTTTAGTGAAGCAAAAAATTAAAAATCCTATTTTAAATTTCTTTGCACACATATACGCATATGCATTATTTCTCATATATGTTGCCCCTGTAGTTTTAATTGTGCTATTTTCTTTTACAGATTCCGCAGCAATTGCAAGAGGTGAACTAAACTTTGCTTCGTTTACTTTAAATAATTATATAGCACTTATCACAAATGCAGCTTCATATATGCCTTTAATGATAAGCAGTTTATATTCATTTTTAGCTTCTGCAAGTGCAATAGCTCTTATGATATTAGTTTGTCGTATAATTACTAAACATAAAGGAAAATTTAGCACATTTTTAGAGTATGCTTTTATGATTCCTTGGGTTCTTCCCTCTGTATTAATTGCATTAGGTTTAATAACTACATTTTCAACGCCAAGGTGGTTTATAGGTGGCTTTGCACTAGTCGGCACTATGGGAATTATGGTGCTTGGCTATTTAATAGTTTCCATCCCTTTCACACTAAGAATGACAAAAGCTGCTTTCTATTCTATAGACAATTCATTAGAAGAAGCCGCAAAAAATTTAGGTGCAAAATCTTTTTATACATTTTTTAAAATTATTTTCCCTGCAATATTACCGTCAGTAATGGCTATATTTGCATTAAATTTTAATAGTTTGCTAACAGAGTTTGATATGTCTGTATTTTTGTTTCATCCGCTCGCAATGCCGCTAGGTGTGCAAATACAAAATTTAAGCACAGAGGGAAGCAGTGCCGATAGCACTGCACTAACTTTCGTATATGCTGTTTTAATGATGGTCGTTTCAGCTATAGTTTTATATATAGCTTATGGTCGTAGAGAAAGTAAAAATTGAGTTGCTAAACGTTATTTAGCTAATTCATTTAAAATTTGCAAAAAAATTACTAATATTTAAAAACTACCAAATGTGGTGGGGAGAGAATTAAAATGACAAAAATATATGGGCATAGAGGTGCCAAAGGCGATTATCCTGAAAACACTTTGCTATCATTTAAAAAAGCACTTGAAGCAGGTGTAGACGGTATCGAGTTAGACGTACACCTTACTAAAGATGATGAATTAGTAGTAATTCACGATTCAACCTTAGAAAGAACTACTACAGGAAAAGGGCAAATAAAAAACTTCACATTAGAAGAGCTTAAAACTTTTAGTGCAGGGGCTAAATTTAAAAGCTTTGAAAAATATGAGCCTAGTTGGGACGAAGAAAAAATTCCAACATTAAAAGAAACTTTGAAGCTTCTGGCCCCATACAATGTTGAATTAAATATTGAACTTAAAACATACGAAGTAAAATATAAAGGAATTGAGCAAAAAGTTTTGCAAGATGTAAGCCAGTTTGGCTATAGTTCAAAAGTAGTCTATTCTTCTTTTCATTTGCCTACAATTGCAAAAATTAAAAAAATAGACCCCTCTGCAAATATTGCCGGGCTTTGGATGTTTCCAATTTCACACCCTTTAGAATATATGAGTATGTTAAATTTAGAAGCCTTTCATATGAGCAAAGAAGCTATTTTTAAACACCCTGAATTATGGGGAAACATAGCCGAAAAAGTGCGTGTATGGACTGTTAATGAAGAAGAAGACTTTCAAAAACTGCTTGATTTAGGTGTTGAAGCCATAATAACAGATTTCCCACAAAAAGCATTGGAACTCAGAGGTTAGTTTTGCTTTTAATTTTTGAAACACTAGTTGAATGCCATTTAAGGGCATCTCTTATCCCTTGCTCTATAGTATAAACTGTTTTAAACCCTAGTAATTTTTCTGCTTTTGTGCAATCTGCATAAGCCCCTATTGCGTCTCCTGCACGCCTTGGGGCTTCTTTAATTTTTATATCCCCATTCACTTTTATAAAAGAATTCACAAACTCTTTCACTGTTACTCCTGTTCCTGTGCCTACATTTATTACTTCATAATTATTTTCTATTTCTTTAAATTTTTCACACGCTAAAATATGTGCATTTGCTAAATCTTGAACGTGTATATAATCTCTAATTGCTGTTCCATCTATTGTGCCCCAATTTGTGCCGTATATCTCAAATGTTTTGTTAGAAACTGCCGCATTAACTAACTTTCCTAAAAGGTGGCTAGGCTCAGCCGCATATGGTCCAGAAAAGCCATTAACACAAGCCCCTATTGGGTTAAAATATCTTAATGTTATCGCTTTAAAATCGCTATTTGTAAAATCTTCAAGTGCTAGTTCCATAATCATTTTCGTTTTTGCATATGGGCTTATCGGCTTTAATGGGCTATATTCATCTACTTTGAAGCTATCCTTTGAATTATATACCGAAGCAGAGCTAGAAAAGATTACATTTTTAATGCCGTTATTTTTAATAGTTTCAAAAAAATTTATGCTCTTAACTACATTTTCATTGTAGTATAAAAAAGGTTTTTGCATAGATTCTTCAACTTGTATTCTTGCCGCAAAGTGTATACAAGTTTCTATTTCGTGCTTTTCTATTATTTCTGACACCAGTTTTTCGTTTGCAATATCGCCTATATAGTGTGTCCTATCTTTTAAAAAATCAATATTGCCAGTAGCTAGTGAATCTAAAATTATCGGTTCATGCCCTGAATTTATTAGAGCAGTGCAAGTTGTACTTCCTATATAGCCTGCACCGCCTGTTACTAAAATTTTCATAAACACCTCTTTTTCGTTTTTTATTCTATTGTTAAAATACGCTTTCATAATCTCATAAATAACTTGTGATTATTAATTAAGATTATTTCCCACTATAGACCGCACTGCAAGTTCATTTCCTTAATTTATTTTAACATATCTATTGACAAAACGCAATGAATAGTGTACAATATATTTATAAATGTAAGAAAGGAGGTAAGCAAAGAGTGAACATTAAAAAGCTCGGTTGGTTAACCTTAGGCTTTTTACTTCTTATAATTGGCATTATCGGTCGTTTTGTCCCTTTAATGGGTAGCACGGGGCCTATAATAGGTGCGGGTTATTGTTTTTCACGCTCATCTAAGCGTATGGAAGCATGGCTCCTAAACACACCTTTCTTCGGCGATTACATAAGGCATTATCGTTATAAAACAGGCGTTCGCATGTCTATAAAAATCATTAGTATCTCAATGATGTGGACAGGGATGATTACAACTATGTTTCTTCTAAACGCTGTTTGGGTTCCTTGGTTTTTACTAGCTTTAGGAACAGTTTTAACGTGGCACATATTAAGCATTAAGCCGAAAGAATTAGCTAAAAAAGAAGTATTAAAAGCATAAAATTTTTAAAAATGATTTATGATTTTTGCAAGGCTCTAGCTAATCATAGCTTTGGTATAGTAAAACTTATTCATTTTTAAAACAAAAAAAGAAAAGCTCAACTAGTTTCTTTCCACCGCAAGGTGCGTTAAGGGAATTTGTTAAGCTTTTTTTTTACCATTGTTTATATAAAAGCCCCCGTTATTATTTATAACGGGGGCTTGATTTTTTGCAGTTTATGAGTTCGTTAGAAAAAACCTGCCTATTCTGCTTCTCATTGCTAAGTTAAATTGTTCCTCGGTTATAGTTCCTCTTCTTAGAAGCAAATATAGATGTGTGTTTGATAATGTCGTTAAATCTATTTCTCTTCTAATTCTTACTATTCTTGGCGTTGCTGTTTGTGTCCAAGCTTGCTCTGCTATATCATCTGCAGTAGTAATTTGTAAGTTTCCATCTTCATCTTCATAATAATATACATATTCCCAAATTATTAAAGGTGGTCTATTATTAGGAGGTCTGTTGTTATTATCACCGCTTCCATTTGGAACATTTGGAGTTGCATTAATAACTGCAAAGAAAGCATCTTTAGGATTTAAATCTGCATCAAAAAGGAGTGGATTCCCCCAAGCACGCCAACTTTGTGCATCTGTTAAGCCCCAAATAGAAAGCCTATATATATAGTCAGCAAATTCTAAATAGTAGCTTAAAACTCTTGCATAAGCTGCTGCTAATCTTTGTTGCTCTGCTTGCGTAAGATTACTCGGTTGGTTTGGAATTTGAACCCCGCCCACATTGTTTGTTCCTATAGTAATATCTAATTCTGTTATACTTATTCCTGCCCCTGTTTCTATAAAACGCATTATAGCAGGGCGTATGTTATCAAAATTTGTTGGCCATTGGTCTAAATGGTGGTGAGATTGCATTCCTATTCTTTCTATTAACAATCTACCGTCATAACTTGGGTGGTTTCGCCACCTTTCATTTATTTCTTCTACCATTTGGGCTATTGCTTCTCTTTTGCCTGGTGCTTCCTCGTTAAAATCATTATAATATAAAATTGCTAGCGGGTCATATCTTCTAGCAAAGTAAAATGAATAAAACACAAAATCTGATCCACTTTCATCACCCGTTGCACCGTTTGCAAAAGCATCATACCACCTTAAATAGTTTAAATTATTTAAGCCTACACCCTCTCTTCTCATATGAGCACGCCAGTTAGGGTTTGCTTCCCAAACAGGTCCAGATATAAAGTCAACAAACACTTCATTCAAAACGTCCCAAGAATAAATTCTTCCTGAAAAACGCCCTGCGTATTCTCTTATAAAAGTTTGCATGTTAGTTTTTGCAACATCTCTAGTTACTAAAGGAAGCGTTGTGTGCCCATCTCTACCAGTCATCCAAAGTGGTGATTGTGAATGCCAAACTAAAGTGTGCCCAACCATCGCTATGTTGTTTTCATTTGCCCAATTTACTATAGTTTCTGCATAATCAAAATTCCAAGTTTCAGGGTTAGGATTTGGAGCGATTACATCTGGTTTGTGTGCATCTTCCGCTGTAATAGCGTTGAAGTTTCGGAGAAAGAATTCTTCAGTATTTTGGTTCATCATTTGCGGGGCACGTGTCGGCCACACGTTTCCTATTAGGAAATACTCTCCTAAGGCATCAAGCAAAGATGGAAGTGTTAAATCCCAATAGTTAACTATTTGAACTGGAAGCTCTGCTGTGAAAGCACTTTGTGTAGGGACAACTTCAAAGTAAGAGCCAGCAGGGGCACTTATATTAATGCCGCTTGTGCTTCTATCTTCAAAGTCTCTAATCCAAACTATTTCGCCGCTTGAATTTGTAATCGTTAAATTGTCTATGAAAAATAAAGTGCGAGATTCAGGGAAAATGCCGCCGTTGCCAGCACCCAATTTAACTATTTGCACTTCGGTGAAAGTTAAATTTCTTATGTTTGCAGGTGCAGAAGTAAAGCGAGAGAAGAAAATTTCTTCGTTAGGTGCATAGTTAGGTGTAGTTATAAAATGATGCCATTGACCATTAGTTTGCACCATTATTCCAACGCCTTGTGGGCTTCTCGGAGAAGATATATCTATAGAGAAAGTGTATAAACCGTCTTCTGTTAAGCTGTTTTCAAAAGCTGCCCTAGGAATTCTTAAACCGTCCCATTGGACGCCTTGTGCTAGATATGTTCTTAAAACGTAGCTTCCTAAGTATGTTGTATCTAATCTAGGTAAGTCTACCGGTGGTATTTCTACAGGCGGCACTTCTATTTGTTCTGAATCGTCTAATCTTTCTATTATTATTCTGTTAATTATTATAGTTTCATTTCCAGCGGCTGTATTTAGCCTAAACCCCTCACTACCTATAGAATCTTCATCTGAAACGTAATGAACTAAAGTGAATGTGCTATTTGTATTTTGTGTATCCATAGTGTTATAACTTGGCAAGCGTTGCAATCTTATTCCACCACCTGGAACTACTCCATCAATTATTATTCTATCATTTGGATATAGAGCTAGGCGAACGTCCATTCCTGCCCAATCTGCGTTTCTAGCTGTTATAGAAATAGCACCGCCTGCAAGCACATTTAAAGCAGACCCTGCATTTCTAACTTGTGTAGTATCATTCCAAGGGAGGGTAGTGCCTGGGGTATGCCCATTTTCAGCTAACCATTCAGCAAGGTTAAAAACTATAGAGCGGTTTTCTTCTTCTTGTATATTCCCAGAGCGTATTATAGTCGCTGTTGCACCACTCGGTGAAAGTGCTGAAATTTCTTCTATACTTTCTATAGCAGAATTTTTTAAATAGTTAGAGAGGTTAAAAATTGTCTGCCCGTTTCTTAAGACTATTATTTCATATATTCTTAAATTTAAGTTTTCGCCTGACCCTGCAGCTTGAATTCTAATACCGCTAGTTATAAGGGTTGGGTTTATATTAAATTCTACTGCATAGCTTGGCAAATCTTGTATGTTTGTAGCGAAAACAAAGTTTCCGCCGTGCCAGTTATAGTTATCTAAGCCGTGCCCTTGGGCGATTACTTCATGCCCCGCTGGGTTTGCGTTAAGCACAGCCGCTGCCCAACTCGTTGGAATTTCAGAAGAACCACTTATAAACACTTCATCCCCAGCTTGAAAGTTTATGTAGCTTTCTAAAATTGTTAAGCCATCCCAGTTGTTTTGTCTATTTGTTAGTAGAATAAAGTAATCACTACTTGTGTTTTGTGTAAATATTGCTTCTTGTGCATATGTTTCATAGATTTTTTGTGTATCTTTTTTAGGTGCTTCATATGTTTCTTCGCTATTTTCTTGCTTTTCTTCTGTATAATATTTTTCTTGTGTTTCCTCGGTCTCTTCATTGTAGATTAGTTCAAATTCCCCGAAGATATTCAAAGGAAAAGCTAGCAAAAATAACAATAAACTTAAAAATATTGCTACTGCCTTTTTAGTTTTTTTGTGCATTTAGAACCCCCTATTAATAAAAATTTTTGAAACTGTTGTGTAATTATTATACCCTATTTGAAAATCAATTTCAAGCCTTTTTTGAAAAAATTTAGATTTTTTATTAAAAAATTACAGCAGCCATTGAAACTTTATAAGATCCACTTGCTTAATATGATAGATTAGTGTATAATTATTACTATGGAAAATATGAAAAATGGTGCAAATCAAAATTTAGCAAAACCTTTTGTAAAATGGGCTGGTGGAAAGGGCGGGCTTCTTAATGATATTCGCAAAAATTACCCCGCTGGCTTAGGTTTTTCCATAAAAAAATACGCCGAACCTTTCATAGGCGGTGGGGCAGTCTTATTTGATATACTTAATTATTATAACGTTTCAGAAGTGTATATCGGTGATATTAATTCAGAGTTAATACATACGTATAAAATTATAAGGGATAGAGCCCAAGAGCTTTTAGAAGTTTTAACAGACTTAGAAAAAGACTATCTTTCAAAAAATGATGATGAGAGAAAAATTATTTATTATGAAAAAAGAACTATATTTAACGATATAAAATTAACGAGCCCTAGCAGTGTTCTTTTGGCAGCCCTTTTTATTTTTTTAAATCGAACTTGTTTTAACGGATTATATAGGGTAAATTCAAAAGGCGAGTTTAATGTGCCGCAAGGCAAATATAAAAATCCTAAAATTTGTGATATAAATAACATTTTAATCGTTTCAGAAAAACTTAAAAATGTAAATATTGTTAATGGGGACTACACCCTATGTAAAAATTTTATAGATGATAAAACCTTTTGCTATTTTGACCCGCCTTATCGCCCTTTAACTGAAACAGCAAGTTTTACTGCTTATTCAAATAATAAGTTTGGAGATAAAGAACAAAAAAAGCTAGCTGAATTTATACATAAAATATCTGAGCATGGTGCGATTATTTTAGCTAGTAATTCCGATCCAAAAAATATAGATGAAAATGATAATTTTTTTGACGAACTTTATAATGATTATCAAATTTTAAGAATAGGGGCAAATAGGGCTATAAATTCTATATCAAGAAAGCGTGGAATTATAAGCGAACTGCTCATAACAAATGCATAATAGGCAGGTTGTGGAATTATGAGGACTTTCAAAAACATTAGTATTAAAATTGTTATTTTTGGTAATGATAGACTTATAAACGTCTGTTTTGATTTGAGCATTCATTTCAAGCAAGCCCTTTGTTAGTCTTTTAAATAACCCTTGATATTACCAATTACCAATTAAATTTTGTTTGGAAAGGAGAAAGTTATCAAAAAAATTTTAATATTAATCTTTGCGATTGTTTCACTATTTATTTTGATTGTGCAAATTTATACAAACACAGAATTTCAAGACCCTTTAGTTAGCTCTATAGAACACCTTAGTTTTTATTATGAACCTAATAGAAGCCCAAACTACATTAATCACAATCACTATTTTACTTTTGTTCCTTTAAATATACCGCAAACAATTCCTGTAAACTTTAATATTTCAAATGCCCTAAATACTCCTTTAGGAATTTCTGAATATGTAACGGGTGAAATACGGGTAAATGGCAGGCGTATAAATTCCCCTTTCCCCTCAGTAAATAATGGGGTAACTATATTGCCAGTTCGGGCTATAACCGAAGCTCTTGGTTTAGTAGTAGGGTGGAGTAATTTTGAAAGAAGAGTTAACTTAGGCGAAAATTATATTCTTTGGATAGGCGAGCCGCTTTTAAGCCGAGATGGTGGCGAAAGTACAATTGAATTTGGACCCGCACCAGTAATAATAGAAGATAGAACATTTGTTCCTATTTCATTTTTTAATTATGGTATGCAAGGCACAAATGCCACTATATATAATGGAGTAGTTATAGTAAATAGATCTTCCACACACCCTATACAAGTATCGGTGCCAAATTCAGCTGTAAACTTATGGTCTTATTCTATAACAGGTGATTTAATAAATGAATACGCAAATTTAAACAACATATTTTTTGACTACACTTCTATATTAAATGATACTCTTGTAATATGGACAGATACACCCCTTAGAGATTTTCAGCTTAACACAGTTTATTTTGAAAACATAGCACAAACAACCAATATGAGCAATTTAACTATTGGGCAAGTTATACATTCTATTGAAGAGCTAACCCCAGAATTGCCTTTTATATTGAGCACATCTATAGAAGATAGAATGTCAACTAGGGCAATATCTTTTTTAGATGAAAATAATATTAGGCAGCATTTTTTAATTAATATAAATAGAATAGATAATTCTGTTTGGCTTTCGCCTTTTGGATTTTAAAAAATTAAGAACTCTGCCAAAGCATAGGCTATGTATATAGACACTTGGGCATTTTCAAAGATTGGTTAACGGCATTTTTAGGAATATACAAAATATAGTTTTGAAGTAGTTCGTGCTTGGATATTATTCGCAAATGAAATTAGAAGTTCAAAATTTAAGCCAAAATTATAAAAGTGCATTAGCAAAAAAAGCCTTTGGCGAGCATATTACTAATGCACTTGTTGATGTTTGCTTTTATTTACATACAGGTGATATATTAAGCGTTTTAGGACCAAATGGCTCTGGCAAAAGCACACTTCTTAAATGTATAGCAAATATTTTGCCTTATAGCGGCTCAGTTAAAATAGATGGAGTTGAAGTGAAAAGCTTAAAGCGAAAAGAAATTGCAAAAAATATAGCAATTTTAAATCAAAGCAATAGCAATTTTTTTAACTTCACAGTTTATGAGCGTGTAAAAATGGGTGCTTATTCTTCAAATTGTTCTCATGAAAAAATAATGAATATTTTAGAACAGCTAAATTTAGAAAAATATTATAAAAAGCCAATAAATAATCTTTCTGGCGGGCAATACCAACGTGTTTTGATAGCATCTGCACTCATTCAAGAATCAAAAATAATTATGCTAGATGAGCCAACAAACCATTTAGATATAAAATATCAATTAGAGTTAATAGAGCTTTTAAAATCTCTTACTCAAAATAAAGGTGAGAGTGAAAAAATTATAATCTCTGTAATGCACGATATAGATTTAGCTATGAATTTAACGGAAAAAATGTTAGTTTTGAATGGCGGGAAAGTTTCTTTTTTCGGCAGTTCTAAAACTATGATAGAAAAAGATATTTTAAACGAAGTTTATGGCACAAATATAAGAAAATTAACATTAAAAAATATGGAGCGATGGAAATGATACCAATTATAACATTAGTAACCCCCTTTTTAGCAGCAATTTTAGTTATATTTTTAAAGGAATTTTCAAAAGCTGTTACTTGCTCAGCTTTTGGTGATAAATCTATAAAAAACACAGGGCGATTAAGCTTAAATCCCCTAAAACATATAGAACCAATAGGCTTAATTTTATTTTTTCAATTTGGCACACTCGGTTGGGGGAAGCCTATAGAAACTAGAAATCAAATATATAGAAGTTCCAAAAATGCTGTTATAATAAGCTCTTTAGTTCCTATGGTGATTCTTATATTAACTGGCATTGTTAGTTCTTTTCTAATCAACACATTGCCGCCTTTGCAAACTTATTTAGGCTTTTTTTGGTTAACGTTTTTATTTCAAACTATGCGTTTTAGTTTTGGACTTTTTATATTTAATTTAATACCGCTTTATCCATTTGAGGCTTCTAGGATTTTAAAGCTCTTTATGTCTCCAAATCAATCTTTAACTTTCAGCTCAAACGAAAGAATGTATTTATTTATTTTAGTTTTCGCATTTTTCCTATTGCCGGGGCATACAAATGCTATTTTTAGCAATATAGTAAGTTTGATGATAGCTTTTTTCACAAATTAAGCTTATGAGCTGTATAAAATATTCATTAAGCTATCAAATGATTTAGCCAAAGCTTTCTAACTATGATAATTTATAATAAATATTTACTTTATTCCTAAAATGTTGTATAATGTATAGATAACTTTTTGAAAGCTTGCCACTATCATACAATAACGCACCCTCTAAAAACTGTTAAGTTTTTAAAATGTGCGTTAAAGATAGCCTGTTTTTGGGCTATCATGGGTTAGTTAAAAACTTCCGAAAGGAGTTTTTAGAGATGCCCAATTAATGTATAATATACTAACAATGCACAGTTTCTTAAATTTTTAAGAAAAAGGGAGATTTGAAAATGAAAAAAATACTTACAAGCATAGCTTTAATTGCATCATTAGCAACGCCAACTTTTGCACAAACTACTAGCCAAACTCAGTTAGTTGGGAAATATATTTTTGAAAGCGAAGAAGTTTTAGAGCTTTTAGAAAATTTTAGAGAAAGTTTTTCAATGCAAGATTTTGCATTTTCTGTAGTTGATATTAACACAGGGCTAAGTTACTATAATAGCGATAAACTTTTTCAAATAGCTTCTATAACGAAAATTTTTACAGCCGTTGGAATTATGCAGTTAGTAGAAAGAGGTTTAATAAATCTAGATTCCCCTATAACATATTATATACCGAATTTCAGCCATTTGCCGCACCCTGTTACAGGTGGTGATTATAGAGAAGTAACTGTTCGTATGCTTTTAAACCATACAAGCGGTATTCAAAATGATTTTTGGGGAAGTGAAGCTCTAACTTTAGACGCTCCAAGCAATTGTTTTTTAAATAACTTAGTTTATAACCTTTCAACTCGTTATTTTCTTTTCCCGCCAGGTACTTCTATTAGTTATAACAATAACGCTTTTAATCTCTTAGGAATAATAATTGCAAATGTTGCAGGTTATAGCGAAGACCCAGCAGCTGGATATATTAGTTACATTAATGAAAATATTTTAAATCCATTAGAAATGAATAGTACAACTTTTCCAGTAGAAAATTTAGAAAACTTTGCAGGCGTTTATTCAGCACCAAACACTCTTGCTGCAAATGAGCTTAACTTTTTCTTTAATGTGCTGCCAACTGGAAGCTTGCTTTCAACTGCAAGCGATATGTCTCATTTTATGCAATTTTTATTAGAGGGCGATGAAGAAGTCTTAGGTGAGTATTATATGCAAAAGCTTTTTTATTTACACCCTATTGAATTTGAGAGCGGTTTTTCTACAAATATTACTAACCCAAGGTTTAGTTTAGGTTTTATGCATCAAATTTGGCCAACTGGAATTTTAACTATTGGGCACGGTGGCAATTTAATTTTTCACCATTCAAATATGGTTTTAAATTTTGAAACAGGTGTTGGTGCCTTTTCTGCTACTAACACGCTTTCGGGTGCTTCGGGCGGTGTATTCTTAGCCCAAGAGATGATGAATTTCTTAATAGGGTTAATGGGATATGAGCCTAATATACTTTCAGTTACAGAAAGTGTTGTGCAAACTAGGCAAGCAGAGGAATTAAGCATATATACAGGGCTATATTTAACAGGCACAGGCTTTTTTAATGTTTTTTTAGAAGAAAATGCTTTATATTTACAAATTCACCCGGAAATAATATTAGAGTTAATCCCTCTTGAGGATGGCAGTTTCATAGAAAATTTAACGAACCAAAGAATAAGATTTACTGAGTTAGAGGGCACAATGCTTATGATACTCGGAAATTTTAACGACCAAATAGTAACTAGAATTACACCTAGCGTTGCAACCGATAAAGAATTAAGCTTATTGGGGCGTTTTTACCCAACAGACCTAAGCTTAGTATCCCACATTGAAATACGCCAGCATGAAAAAGGATTCGTATATTTTGCTTCTTATACAAATAATGGACAAACTGTTATAATGCCTATAATTCATCTTGAAGAAAGCAATTTTATTTTAGCAAATAACTATATATTTGAATTTGGCGTATACGGTTTAACTTGGTGGGGAGCTTATGAGTATTTAGCTTTTGAATATGCGGGTGTTCTATTTATAGGAGGAAACTAAGCTTTGATACTTTCGGGAAAAGAGATATTAAAAAATATCGGCAAAGATATAATAATAGAACCTTTCAATGAAAAAAGACTTAATCCGAACAGCTACAACTTACGCCTGCATGATGAGCTTCTAATTTATGAAGATGCAGTTTTAGATATGAAAAACCGACCAAAAACAAAATCAATAAAAATCCCAAAAGAGGGATACACATTAGAAACAGGAAAGTTATATTTAGCAAGAACTATAGAAAAAACTGTAACTAATAATTTTGTTCCTATGCTAGAGGGTCGCTCATCTATAGGAAGGCTAGGGCTTTTCATACATGTTACAGCAGGTTTTGGAGATGTCGGCTTTGATGGTTATTGGACGCTCGAAATGCTTTGCGTGCAGCCTATAAAAATATATCCTAATATTGAAATAGGTCAAATTTATTATCACACTATACAAGGGGAGTATGAACCTTATTCTTTCGGAAAATATCAAAAGAATGATGGCATACAACCTAGTATGTTATATAAGGAATTTTTGTAAATGGAAGAAAATGAATTTTCACAGTTAGCATCTATATCTCCTTCTAAAAAGAAGGGAATTTTTTCATTTATCATTTCTAAGTTTAAGCGGCATAAGAAATCAGAAAGCGTAGCTCCCAAAAATTATTATCAAGAAATAATTAAAAGTTTAAACAAAAATGAGTCATTTTATGATAATATAGTAAGTGTAGCAGAGCTTTGTGAAAAAGGTATTAAAATAGCTAGAGAAAAATTGATAACTCAAAATAAATTGGATATTTTAGCAAAAGAGCTTAAAGAGCTTTCCTATTATGAAAATTTAACGAGTGAAGACGTTGAAAGCTTAAAAGAAATGCTCGATAGATACACAGGTCTAATGAGCGACAGGAAAAATTTAAGAACTCAAATAAATTCTTTTGATAAATCTTTATCTAAAATGAAGCACCTAGAAGATGATGCAAAGCAAGTCCTTGAAAATGTGCGTGGTGCAGAAAAAAAGCTAAGATATTTCAAACACGATATGTTTTATATAGAAAGCGAAAAATCTGAGCTTGAATATGAAAGGGAGGGGCTTTTATTCGCAAGGACTTTTGTTAAAAGGCTAGGGATTGTCTTCGTTACTATTTTGGGGCTTTCTTCAGTGTCGCTTTTCGCTTTTGGAATTTTAATGGAAGTGGATGTTTTTTTAGAATTAGCAATAGTTGCTGTAATTGCTATTTTAGTTTTGCCTATCATATATTGGTTTAGCTCGCGAGTAAAAAGAGAGCTTAGCTTAAATATGAAAAAGCAAAACCTTGCTGTGTCGCTGTTTAATAGAAAGAAAAATAATTATAATCATTATTTTAGCTTTTTAAACTTCGTTTACAATAAGTATGGCGTAACTAGCTCAGAAAAATTAGAAAAAAATTTGAAAGATTATGAGCACTATAAATATATTATAGGCAGATACGATTCTATACGAGATTTGCTAGGAAAAACAGAAATACAAATAGACTACTTTATTAGAAGCAATAATATGGTAGGCAGCTCAATTAGTGTAGATGCTTTTTCAAAATCCGTAAATGTGGAAGAAAAGAGACGTTATTTTTTAGAGCTTAAGCAAGAGCAAAATTCATTAATAAGTCGTTTTAATATTTTGCAAGATGATTTTGATAAAATTAATGAGCAAATAAATGCTTTAAATGATAATACGAACGAGCAAGTAACGAACACTATAAACACATATTTAAAAGAGATTAAACAGCTTGAAGATACAATTCCAAAAATGGAAAGTATTTTAGAGCTTGAAGAAAATTAATTTTGAATATAAGTGAGCTAAATACTATTTATGCATTTCTTAGAAAATTAGGAGGAATAGTGCAAACATATGGACAAAAATTTTGACCCGAAAAAAGAAAAAGAAATTTACGAAAAATGGCTTAAAAAAGGTTACTTTCAACCTTTTGAATATGGTAAGTCATTTTCAATGGTATTGCCCCCGCCAAATATTACTGGAATTCTTCACATGGGGCATGCTTTAAATGCTACAATTTATGATATTACCGCTCGTTTTAAGAGAATGCAAGGCTATAGTGTTTTGCTCTTGCCAGGAAGCGACCATGCAAGCATTTCAACAGAAGCAAAAGTAGTGGAAGCTATAAAGCCAAAAAGTAAAAAAGATATTGGGCGTGAAGCTTTCCTTAAGCGTGCTTGGGAATGGAAAGAAGAATATGGTAATATTATTACTAATCAATTCAAAACATTAGGGCTTTCGGCAGACTGGTCAAGAGAGCGTTTCACTTTAGATGATGGGCTTAGTGAACTAGTTGAAAAGGTTTTCATTTCTTTTTATAAAAAAGGTCATATTTATAGGGGTGAAAAGTTAATAAATTGGTGCACGCACTGTAAAACTACAATTTCCGATGCAGAAGTTGTTCATAGTGAAAACAAAGGCAAGCTATGGCATTTTGAATATAAAATAAAAGAATCGGAAGAGACGATAAAGATAGCAACTACTAGGCCAGAAACAATTTTAGGTGATGTGGCAGTTGCAGTTAACCCTGAAGACGAGCGTTATAAACATTTAATAGGTAAAACTGTTATAATACCTATAGTAAACCGTGAAGTTAAAATTATAGAAGATAGTTATGTAGATAAAGATTTTGGAACAGGTGCAGTTAAAATAACGCCTGCCCATGATTTTAACGATAATGAACTAGCAGCTCGCCATGAATTAGAACAAATTAACATAATGAATGATGATGGTTCTATAAATGGCATACATCCAGAGTTTGAAAATTTAGATAGATACGAAGCTAGAGTTAAAATAATCAAAATTTTGGAAGAACTTGGTCAGTTTGTTAAAGAAGAAGACATAGAAAATTCTATAGGCACCCATGATAGGTGTAACACTGTAGTTGAGCCGCTTAATAAACTTCAATGGTTCGTTAAAATGGACAAGCTTGCAGCACCTGCATTAGATGCCTATGAATCAAAATTGATTGAATTTATTCCTTCAAGATACGGCAAAACATATGCACATTGGTTAGAAAATATTAAAGATTGGTGCATATCACGCCAATTATGGTGGGGGCATAGAATACCCGCTTACACTTGTGAATGCGGGCACATATCTATTATAGCTTCAAAAGATGAAAAAGTTTGTGAAGAATGCGGCGGGGATGAACTAACACAAGATGAAGATGTTTTAGACACTTGGTTTAGCTCTGCTTTTTGGCCTTTTTCAACTTTAGATTTCCCAAATGGAAGAGACTTTTTTAGATTTTTCCCTACAGAAACTTTAATAACGGGCTATGATATAATATTTTTCTGGGTAGTGAGAATGGTTTTTAGCAGTATTTCTGAAACTGGCAAAGTTCCTTTTAATAAAGTTATTATTAACGGTTTAATTCGTGATGAGCAAGGTAGAAAATTTAGCAAATCACTAGGGAATGGAGTTGACCCTGTAGAAGTTGTGAAAGAATACGGTGCAGATGCATTGCGTATTACTCTAATTATGGGTAGTGCTCTTGGTTCAGACCAGCGTTTTTCACTATCTAAAGTGGAGACGAGCAGAAACTTTTTAAATAAAATCTGGAATGCTGCCCGCTTCGTTAAAATGAAAGAGCCAGAAGAAGTTCAACTTAAATGTTACTTTCCATCAGATAGGTGGTTAATATCAAAGCTGAATAAAATTATAAATGAAGTTACAGAGAATATGGAAAAATATGAGTTTGGTTTAGCTCTCGAAACATTATATGGCTTTATATGGGAAGACTATTGCGATTATTATATTGAAATGTCTAAAATCACTATTGATGGTACCAATGCAAGTTTAAATGTTTTAGTTTTAAGAGACGTTTTATTTGAACTTTTAAAGCTTATGCACCCATTTGCGCCTTTTATTACCGAGGAAATTAGAAACAGCTTTGGAAAGAAAAGCTTAGTTGTAAGCGAGTTCCCTCTCTTTAATAAACAGTTAGATTTTCTTGACTATTCAGTGGAAGAAAAAAAGATTGAAATTATTAAAGTTGGAATAAAAGCTATAAGAAATTTAAGAGCAGAGTTAAATGTGCCTAATTCACAAAAAATTAAGCTAATACTCGTAACTGAAGACCCAGAATATTTTAAAGATTGCATTCAATATTTTTCATTGGCAAATGTAAAAGAAACTGTTATAAATGGAAATTTTAACGAAGATTCTGTTTCAGTTCGCATAGATAAGGCAATAATATACTTGGAAGACTTATTTGACAAAGAAAAAGAGATAGAAAGACTTAGAAAAGAAGTTGAAAATTTAGAAAATGAAGTTGAAAGGGCTGCTTCAAAGCTTTCAAATGAAGGTTTTATAAATAAAGCAAAGCCGTATTTAATTCAAGAAGAGCGTTTAAAACTTTCTAAATATGAAGAAGCTCTTAAAAATGCTAAGGAAAGGCTGCAATTATTATGGCACTAGATTTTAAATTAGAGCTTAAAAAATACCAACCAATATTAGAGTTAGAAGATGTGGAATCTTCTTTAAAAAATGATGATATTCAAGATATAATAGATTTACTCGAGCAACTTACTAAAAAAGATTAGAGGTTATAAATGAACTGCCCAAACTGTAGAGAGAGAAATGAAGAAATTAAAGTTTGTAAAAACTGTGGTATAAATATACCCATTTTTTTAAGAAGTTTAAAAATCTCTGCACGCTTTTATAATCGGGCACTCATAAAATCAAGAAGTTTTGAATTTTATGAAGCTATAACTTTGTTAGAAAATAGCATAAAATTTGATAAGAAAAATATTAATGCTAGAAATTTATTAGGGCTTTTATATTTTGAAGTTGGTCTCGTTGGGGACGCTTTAAAACAGTGGATATTAAGCCAAAAAATGAATAAAAAAGATAATCTAGCAACATTTTATCTTGAAAAAGCACAGAGCGAAGCAAGCTATTTACAAGTGCAAGATAATGCAATAAAAGTTTATAATAAAGCAATATTTCACATACAGGATGGCGATTTAATAGCTGGAATAGAGTATCTTCATGAAGCTATAAATTTAAACCCTAAATTTATAGAAGCCCTAAACTTGCTTTCCTTAATTTATATACAAAAGAAAGAAAATGCTTCTGAATATATCGGAAAAGTTCTATCTTTAGACAAGACTAATAAAACAGCGCTTTTATATGAAAAATATATGAGACCGCATATAAGAAAAGAGTTAAATAATAGGCAAGTTCCAAAACCGAAGCCGCACCAAACTATTGAGAAAAATAATGTTTCAAAGCTTCCTGCACAGCAGTTTTCTAAACAGACAAGTAGAAGAATTATTAGCTTTACTCATATAATAAGTTTTTTAATTGGTGGTGCGGCAGTTTCCGCTATGTTTTATTTAATGATTATTCCTGGCTTATTAGAAGATAGAGATTTAACCTTAGAATCTTTAAACCTTAGATATATTCAAATGCAGCAGGCGGCAAATGATGATATAATTGCAAAATCACAAACTATTGAAGAGTTAACTATTCTAACTGAAAATTTACAACAAAGTTTAGACGTTCAGAGGGCTCATATTGAGATACAAGAAAATTTAACAACACTTCAAAATGCTGTAGATTATAATGCAGCTGGAAACCACAATGCAGCAGCAGAGTTACTATTTAGCTTAGATTTTGATAGATTGCCTAGCCATATGCTTCAAACTGCCGAAAATCTAAGGTCTACAACGTTTGCTTTTGCAACTATGAGTTTTTATAATTCAGGCTTAAATTATTTTGAAAGTTCAAGATATAATGAAGCTAGAAACGCTTTTGAACAGAGTTTACAATTTTCGGTAGATGGGCAAGTTCATAGAGGGAATATTATATATTTCTTAGGAAGAATATTTGAAATTTTCGGGCAATATGAGCAAGCTATACAATCATTTGAATTAGTTCTTAGAGAGCACCCGAATTCAAGCATGATAAATGAAACGCATATAGCTTTGCAAAGGGTTACTTCAGAAATGGCAAATTCACTTTTAGATTCTTTAGTTGGTTAGGCATAGCGAGTGTTTACCTAAGCTAGCTAAAAATAATTTGATTGATTTAGTTTAACTTAGGCATTTTTAAAATAACATTTGACAAAAGCAAAAGCTATATGGTATAATGTATATTCAATTTTTTATAGAGGGGGAGGAATATACTCAAAATGAAACTATTTTTAAAAAACACCCAAAAATATCACTTAAGGAATCCATTAGCTAGCAATGTTATTAAATATTCTAAATCTATAGTGAGTACATCAATCTTTTTTGCTTCAACATTATTTTTATATAGTTGTGGCAATGAAAGTTATACTAGTGAAGTTTCAGAAACACAAACACCTGTTTATGGTGAAGCCGAAAGTTCAGAAAATATTATAGAAGCTGAAACTATAAATTATGGTGGTGAGCTTATATTTTTACAAGCTTCAAGCCCTGCTTCTTTAGACCCACACCGCCAAAATGATGGTGCCTCTGCACAAGTTAATCGTTCTATTTACGAGGGTTTAACTGCTTTTGATGAAAATGGTAATTTAATACCTTTGCTTGCTGAATCTTTTGAGCCTATAGACAGCTACACTTGGCAGTTTAATTTAAGAAGAGACGTTCTCTTTCATGATGGAACACCTTTTAATGCTAGTGCAGTTCAAATGTCTTTAGAAAGATTACTAGACCCAGAAAATGCTTTCCCAGCAGCTTTCATATTAGATTCTATAAGCGAAGTGTTAGTAATAGACGGGTACACAGTAAATATAGTTACGCATTTCCCTTTTGCACCCTTGCCATCTCACTTAGCTAGTATGGTCGGTTTAATTATTGCTCCTTCTGCAATAGAAGAAGAATTAAGCGGTGGAGTTTCTATTATTGAAAATCCTATAGGCACAGGTCCATTTGCATTTAATTACCGTATATATGGTGATTCTATTAATCTTATTACTTTTGAAGATTATTGGCGTGGCAGACCTTATATAGATAGCCTAACATTTCTAGTAATACCGGAGCCATCAACTAGGCTTTTAATGGTTGAAACTGGCGAAGCACACGCTGCAACTGCTCAAGCTTCAGATGTTCCAAATATAATAGCAAGCCCAACATTAGAAATGATACAAACACAAGGCAGCAATATTACTTTCATAGGATTTAACACTCAAATAGCCCCTTTTAATGATGTTCGTGTGCGTCAAGCAATTTCTATGGTTATAGACCGTGAATCAATGGTATTAGCAATTATAGAGGGGCAAGGTATACCAGCAGTTGGTCCCCTTTCACCGCTAGTTGCAGGTGCTACAACCGATTTAGAAACTTTAGGCAATGATTTTGAAGAAGCACTTTCTTTATTAGAAGAAGCAGGCTTTCCAGAGGGTTTCAGTGCTAACATATACGTTAGCAACTTAGAGCATGGAAGAATTGCAGAGCTTGCCCAAGCTAATTTAGCCCCTCTTGGAATTAATCTTAATATAACTCAGCTTGAATTTGGGGCATTTTTAGAATATTTAAACAATGGGGCTCAAGAAATGTTCGTCCTAGGGTGGACAGCAATGACAGGCGATGCAGATTATGGACTATTCCCTATATTCCATTCTAGTATGCACGGAGCACCTGGCAATAGAACTTTCTTTAGCAATACAGCTGTTGATGAATTATTAGAGCGTGCAAGAGTAAGTTCAGACCAAGTTTACAGAAATTACTTATACGCACAAGCACAGCAAATATTAGTAAATGAAGCACCTATGGTGTTTTTATACCACCCAATTACTACAGTTGCAATGAACGGTGTAGATGGTGTTATATCTAACCCTAACATAGTTCCTCAATTTTACAGAGCTATTTTAAGATAATAAGAATACTTAGGCATTTTAGCCCCACCGCAGGTGTTTTAAAAAATACTTGCAAATTAAAAGAAAGTGTGCTATAATTAGTTGATTAAAAGGTTGCTCTGAGAAATATGAAGATTTTTTAACAACCGAGAAGGAGAAAATAAAAATGAATGATATAATAAAGTCTATCGAAAAAGCACAGCTTAAAGCTGAGATTACCCCATTTAACATTGGTGATACTGTTAAAGTTCACGCAAAAGTAGTTGAGGGAACTAGAGAAAGAATCCAAGTTTTTGAGGGTACAGTAATTAAAAGGCAAAATGGTAGTGTTCGTGAAACTTTCACTGTTCGCCGTATAGCTTCGGGTGTAGGTGTTGAAAGAACTTGGCCTTTACACTCGCCACGTATTGAGAAAATTGAAGTTACTCGCCGTGGTATAGTTCGCCGTGCAAAACTTTACTACTTAAGAAATAGAGTTGGAAAAGCTGCTAAAGTTAAAGAAGTTATAACTGCTAAAGCTTCAAAATAAAAGAAAAGGGGGGCATTCCCCCTTTTTTTGTTATTTTGAAAAAGCTTGAAAATTTTTAGAAACTTATCCAAAGTAAGGCTTTGAGATGAGAAAACTTAGGCATTTAAAAAAATTTATAAGCACCTATCCAAAGCAAATCTTTATATGTTAATACTTTGGTATTGTGTAAACTTAAGGAAAGATTTATATGAAAAATATACATTGGTACCCTGGGCATATGGCAAAGAGCACTAGGGCGATAGAAAAAGATTTAAAATTAGTAGATTTAATAATAGAACTTTTAGATGCAAGAATCCCTTTTGCGAGTAAAAATTTAGCATTAGATGAAATTACAAATAAGCCTCGCATAATCCTTTTAAACAAAGCAGACATGGCAGATGATATAGAAACGAAGAAATGGCAGCATTATTTTGAACAGCAAGGTAAGCCTGTAGTATTAGTAAATTCTTTAAAAGGGGAGGGTTTTTCAAAAATAACGCAGGCTGCTGCAAATTTAATGAAAGATAGAAATGCAAGGCTTAAAGCTCGTGGAAGAATATTTACGCCAACCCGTGCTATGATTGTCGGTATCCCAAATGTTGGTAAATCAACGCTTATTAATAAATATGTTAAAAAATCTATAGCTAAAACAGCAAACAAACCAGGTGTAACTAGACACAACCAGTGGATAAAAATAAATAAAGAATTTGAGCTTTTAGATACTCCAGGAATATTGCCAACAAAATTAGATGAAAAAAGTGGGCAAAGGCTAGCAATTTCAGGAGCAGTAATAGACCATGTGTTAGATATTTATGAACTTAGTATAATCTTAATTCCTTTTTTGCAAGAAAGATATTGCGGAGTTTTAAAAAGTAGATACGATATAGAGGAAAATCTTTCTCCAGAACATACTTTAAATGCCATTGCTGAATCTAAAAAATTATTACAAAAAGGTGCAACATTAGATATAACACGTGCTGCAAATCTTTTAATAGATGATTTTAGAAACTTGCGTTTAAACCGAATTACGTTAGAAACACCAGAAGATATAGAAAAAGAACGTGAAGAAATTGAAAATAATTCAAAAGTTTAAAGAAGTTTAGCTAGTCTTAAATTTTGTTTTAGTTACATTTGCCTTTTAGTTATTGTTAAAATATAAAAAGCGGATAAAAGTCCGCTAAGGCTTAATCCGCTCAAAAATTAACAACAGCTATTTTGTAAAAAAGTTTTTACTTCTTTCATATCGTTTGCGTTTGCTGGGCTTGCAGGCATATAATAACCTTTAGAGTCTGCTAGCTTGTATAAATCGTATTGAAATTTTTCATCAGAATCACGCATTTGCTGAAAAGTCTGTCTTAACATTGGGTCTCCGCATTCAGTTATACACTTTGCATAACTGCCTATGCTAGCTTTCACACCCGTTAAAATATCTAACACCATATCTTTTTGTTCCATTTTTTAAACCTCCTATATTTTTATTTTATAGCATATTTGTTAATTTTTGTGCACTTTGCTTTGAGCTAGCCGCAGCGTTTGTAAACATTGCTTTCGTTTCTTCACAATCACAATCTTTTGCGTAAGCTTCTAATTTAGAGGCAGAAGTTAATTGGCTCATGGCCACTTCTCTTATTGAGTTAAACTCATTTTGATTAAAGTTTGGCATTTTATTTGCTCCTCTTCTATAATAATATTATTTTCATTTATATCTTTTCCGTTTATATTTGAAAATATTCAGCATTTTAAAGAGTTTTATTAATTATGCTCCAAGTAGGTGTATTAGGTTATGAAAATATTGTACACCAAGGGGTTGACTTAACAGACTAATTTGTGATAAAATAATTCTTATGAATAATTTTAATAAAAGGATAGACTTGCATACACACTCTAAATATTCAGATGGCAGCTTTACTCCTAAAGAAGTCGTTCGGATGGCGAAAGAAGCAGGGCTTTCAGCAATCGCACTTACAGACCACGATACCCATGCAGGAATAAAAGAAGCTAAGGAAGAAGCAGAAAAACTAGGCATACACTTTATACCAGGTGTAGAGCTTAGCACTAAGTTTAAAGAGGGTTCATTTGCTAAAACAGATATTCATATTTTATGCCTTAATTTTGACCTACAAAATGAAAAGTTTAATAAAAATTTAGAGAAAATTAGAGAAGATAGACATAATATAAATCTTAAAATAATAGAAGCTTTTAAAGCTGAGGGAATAGAGCTAAAATATGAAGAAATTTTAGAAAAAGCAGGCGTTGGTGTAGTAATGAAAGTTCACTTTGTGGAAGTTCTTATAGATAAAGGCTATGCTAGCAGCCATGAAGAAGCTTTTAAAAGATTTTTTTCTGGACCTATTCCAACTAACATTGTGAGCAGAGTATTAGAGCCTAGAGAATGTATAGAGATAATAAAAAATTCTGGTGGGCTTTCTTTTTTAGCACACCCTTTTAGATATAAAATGGACACAGGTGCCTTAATAGACGAGCTTACTTCTTTAGGAATAGATGGGGTAGAAGTTATTTATCCTACCCATTCAGAAGAAGATACAGAGTTTCTTATGCAAAAGGCAAAAGAAAATAACCTAATGATGACTGGTGGAAGTGATTTTCATGGAGCAAGTAGAGAGCGTATTACTCTCGGTTGTGTAAATGTCCCTTATTCTTTTATAGAGGACTATTTTTTATGAAAAGCTTCAAAACTGAAACGAAAGAATTAATGCAAAAGTTGCTCAAAGAAGATATTTTTGATAAGTTCTTAGTTAGAAATGTTTTGCTCATAAGCTTTGCAAAATTTGAAATTTCGGGTCCTGTTTTTTGGGTTACTCTTAAGCCTATTATTTTAAATATAATTAAAGGGGCTGGCAAGCCTAAAAATTTTCGTATAGTTTTTATTTTAGACGAAGAAAATACAGCACAACTTCATGAAAATGCTTCAAATTTTTCTCTAAATATGAATTTCAGTGGTGAAGAAGTTTTTTTCACAACTGGAACGAGCGAAAAAAATTTTTCTTTGGACAAGTCTATTGAATACGTATGGGAAAATTATATAACAGATTTTTTTAAAACTAACAAAATTATAATGGAGGAACTTTAAAAATGCAAGAATTAGAAAAAGGAACACTTTCAATTGATTCAGAAAATATAATGCCGATAATCAAAAAATGGCTTTATTCAGATACAGATATTTTTATTAGAGAGCTAGTTAGCAACGCAAACGACGCTATAACTAAGCTTAAAAAATTAAAAGACATTGGCGAAGCCGATTTTTCAGATGATGAAGAGTTTAAAATAAAGGTCGTTATAGATAAAGAGGGTAAAACTATAACAATTTCAGATAACGGCTTAGGTATGAGTGCCGATGAAATAAAAGAGTATATAAACCAAATTGCTTTTTCTGGTGCAAAAGGCTTCGTTGAAAAATATCAAGATAAGCTAGGTGAAGATGCTATAATAGGTCATTTTGGTTTAGGTTTTTACTCTGCTTTTATGGTTTCAGATAAAGTTGAAATTCATAGTAAAAATTTTAAAGGTGAGCTAGCTGCCCATTGGATTAGCGATGGAAAGGCTGAATATTCACTAGGCGAGAGCGACAAACAAGCCCGTGGGACAGATGTAGTCTTACATGTGAATGAAGAATCAGCAGATTTTCTTTTAGATTATAAAATTCGTGAAATTTTAGAAAAATACTGCTCATTTATGCCTGTGGAAATTTATCTTAATGCAGATGAAGACCCTATAAATAAAACACCTTTATGGACTAGAAAACCATCTGAAATAACAGATGAAGAATATAAATCTTTTTACAAAAGCACTTTTAAAGATTTTAACGACCCTCTTTTTTGGATACATTTAAATATGGACCACCCGTTCACTTTAAAAGGAATATTATATTTCCCTCGTTTAAAACATCATATGGAACAAGTTGAGGGGCAAGTTAAACTTTTCTGCAACCAAGTATATGTTGCAGACAATGTTAAGGAAGTAATCCCTGAATATCTTCTTCTTTTAAAAGGTGTTCTTGATTGCCCAGATATACCTTTAAATGTGAGCCGTTCTTTCTTGCAAACAGATGGAAATGTTACTAAAATGAGCAGTTATGTAAGTAGAAAAGTAGCAGATAAACTAAATAGCATATACAAAAAAGAGCGTGAAAATTATGAAGAAAATTGGTCTCACATTAGCCCGTTTATTAAATACGGCTCTATTAAAGAGAGAGACTTTTATGATAAAATGGCTAAATCTATCATATATGAAACTACAAAAGGTGATTATGCTACATTATCTGATTTCATAGAAAGAAATAGCGGCGCTGGCAGTGAGGAGCCATTAAAAGAAATATACTACTCAAATAATAAAGCACTGCAAGCACAATATATAAACTTAATAAAAGAGCAAGGTTTAGAAGCTGTAATTTTAGAAACTGGCTTAGATGCCCCTTTCATTAGTTACGTAGAAAATTATGAAAACATAAGATTTATACGTATAGATTCTGCACTTGCCGAAGCTCTTAAAGGTGAAGAAGTTTCAGAAGAAGAAGCAAGCACTATTAAAGAATTATTTTCTAAGCTAAATGAGAACATAAAAGTTGAAAGCCTTAAAACTGAAAATGTGCCTGCTATTTTAACCCAAACAGAAGAATCAAGAAGAATGGAAGAAATGCAAGCGATGTTTGGCGGAATGGGGATGCCTATGCCAGAAGCTAAGCATGAACTTATAATAAACACAAAAAATCCTTTAATCGCTAGATTGGTGAAAGAAGAAGATGAAAGCAAAAAAGAATTAATATCAAACCACATATACGATATAGCTAAATTTAATCAAAAGCAGCTTACTCCAGAAGAAAAAAATGAATTTATAACAAGAACTAACGAAATTTTATTGAAATTATTATAAGGAGAACTAGTTTTTTAAGAAAAATGACTGGTTTAAATATTCACACACAATATAGCATTTTAAAAGCTGCTTGCAAAATAGAGGAGCTTGTTAAGCGTGCTAAAAATTTAGGCTACACCGCACTTGCTATAACCGACTATGGGAATATTTACGGCTCAATAGAATTTTACAAAAAATGTTTGCA
>WRFW01000219.1 GCA_009787435.1 Defluviitaleaceae bacterium | reverse complement strand
GGGCAAATGAAGCCCTAAATTTATTCTCATTTGCTCTAGCTGCTCTGGGTTTGCGGCTTCGCCTGCCATAATTCTCGCAGGGTCGCCTGGAATTAAGTGAAGCATTAAAAACACAGCAAGCACAACACCGATAGCAACAGGTATAGTTTGTAAAATTCTTTTAAATGTAAAATATAACATAAACACCGTCCTTTCCCCACATTTTGCAGGTTTTTACCGTTTTAAGCTATCTCCCTCTTGGGGCTAGTGCTTCTCTTAAACCATCACCTAGCAAGTTTATACCTAAAACTGTAATTAATATAGAAAGCCCAGGGTATAAAACTAAGTGTGGTGCTTGCCTTAAAAATTCACGCCCGCTTGCAAGCATAGTGCCCCACTCGGGTGTTGGTGCTTGAGTTCCTAAGCCTAAGAAAGAAAGCGAAGCCGCTGTAACTATAGCACTTGCAACATACAAAGTAGATTGAACGGTTATAGGTGAAAGAATATTAGGCAAAATATGCTTTAAAAGGATTCTAAAATCTGAAGCCCCAACTGCCCTAATTGCGTCTATGTATTCAAGTTTTTTAACTTGCATAGTTTGCCCACGGGCAATTCTTGCAAACCCAGGCACAGCAAATATAGAAACAGCAACTATCGTGTTAAATGTGCTAGCCCCTAAAATGGTAATAATGCCTAAAGCTAACAATATACCTGGGAAAGCTAGCAAAATATCACAAAGACGCATTACTATAGCATCTATCCACTTTCCATAGTAACCAGCAACAACCCCTATGCTAACACCCAATATAGTGCCAATAACCGAAGCTAGAACACCGATAGTAAGACTTATTCTAGTTCCAAATATAAGCCTACTTAAAACGTCTCTCCCGAGTTCATCTGTGCCTAGTAAATTTTCAGCAGAAGGCCCGCCAAGCCTAGCAGGAATATTAACAGCTATAGGGTCGTGAGTTGCTAAAATAGGTGCGAATAATGCCATTATAATTAAAACTGCTACTATAAACCCGCCTATCAAAACTTGAGTGTTTCTTAAAACTCTAGGTATTTTTTGAATTTTAATAAAAGCCACCTCCTTAATTTTTGAAATTTTAAAATTATATGAACTAGGTATATAACAAACCTTAATAACTTTTAAAAATAAAGCTATTTTCAGCTATAGTTTTTTAAAATTATACCAAACAATTTTAAAAACAACTGCCGACAAAAAACTTGCCGACAGTATCTAATATTTATTATATTTTACTATGCCTTGCTATAGTCTGTTTCTTTATGTTTTGCGTAGTTTGCTTCTGCAGCTTCCCAGTTTACTACATTAAAGAAATTATCTATATATTCCGGTCTTCTATTTTGGCGAAGCAAGTAGTATGCGTGCTCCCAAACGTCTAAATTAATTATTGGTGTTAAATTTTGCTCTATTAAAGTATCTTGGTTAGGAGTTTTAGCAACGCTTAAATTACCATCTTTGTCCGAAACCAACCATGCCCAGCCGCTTCCAAATTGAGTTAAACCAGCTTGTTTAAGCTCTGCTTGTAAATTTTCTAAGCTGCCGAATTTTTTTTCTATTGCCGCACTTAAAGGGCTGCCCGCTTTTAATGCCGAACCGCCTTTAGTTAAAATGCTGAAAAATAAATCGTGATTAAATACACCGCCGCCATTATTGCGAATAGCAGGCTGAATAGCTTCTGGCAAGCTTTTTAAATTATATAGAAGCTTTTCTAAAGACCAAGAATGATAATCTGCATGGTCTTTAAGAGCATTATTTAAATTGTCTACATATGTTTGAACGTGCTTACCGTGGTGAATGTTCATTGTTTCTTTATCTATACTTGGCTCTAAGCTTTCTGGTGCGTATGGAAGTGGTGTTAATGAAAATGGGTAATTCATAATTAATCCTCCGTTAAATTTAAAATTATATAAATCAAAAATTTATATACAACAATTTTACCACGTTTTCTTAATTATTGCAAGACCTTTTTTAAAAAAAGGTTTTTTTATTTTTATAAGTCGAATAAATTTGGAAAAAGTCTTAAAGCCTGAATGCGTGTGCTGGCAGCCTATATTTATTTTCCTTGATTAATTAAAGAAAATGCCTTATAATTAATTATGGAACTTTTTTTTGAAAAAATTTTTAAGATTTTAATGTCAAATGGATATGCCCCCTCAAAAGCAATAGAAGACCATAAAGATGAGCCGTTACTTTCCTTTATGCGTTCGCATAAGGGAAATTGGTATGTGTTCATAATTATAAATATGGAATTAGTGCCTATGCAGCAATTCAAAATAGCAAATTTAACTTATAGCAGCTACTATTCCGGGCTCACAAAAAGAAACGGCAATGTATATATAGTTAATTTGCTAGTTACTACAAATGAAAATAGCTTAGTTAAAGCTTTTATAGATAACTTAGAACCATTTGAGCCAGTAGAGCTAAATAATATTTTTTGGGGTGTACAATTAGATTCAAAAAAACTAATACAAAATAAAAATAACCCAACAGAGCTTTTAAATATTAAAAATTTGATAAACCAAGCATTGGGCAAAGAAAAAGAAACATATATAGAAACTTTGCCGCCACTTAAAACACCGCATTTAACTTTAATAATAATCGCTTTAAATATAACTTATTTTATTCTAATATCACTAAATGGCGGCACAGGGAACAGCCAAAATCTAGTTCGCTTCGGTGCTATACACCCTGTGTATATACGCTTGCATGGCGAGCATTTTAGATTGCTAACAGCAACTTTTATACACTCAGGAATTTTTCACTTAGGCTCAAATATGCCTATTTTATATGCTTTTGGAAAAAGAATAGAAAGCCTAACAGGGTTATCTATTTTTGCTACAATATATACTGTTTCTGCTATTTCAGCTTCGCTATTCAGCTTATTTTTATCAAACACAATATCTGTAGGGGCTAGCGGGGCTGTTTCTGGGCTCTTAGGCTCAATATTATTTCTAACATATAAATTAAAAAGAGATATTTATGAATTAGACCAAAGAATGCTTATTATGTTTACGGCAGTGAACGTAATAACAGGGTTTAGCATACCTTTTATAGATGCATGGGCACACTTGGGCGGCTTTATAGGCGGTGTGCTAAGCACTTTCTTATTAATGAGGAATATAAATGAAGATAGATAAAGAACCACAAAGCGTTATAAATAAATTAAAAGCAAATGGATTTGAAGCTTATTTAGTTGGCGGATGTGTGCGTGATTATATAATGAAAATAACACCAAAAGATTATGATATAACTACAAACGCTAAACCACACGAAATAGAAGCCCTATTTGAAAAAACTATAGACACAGGGGCAAACTATGGAACTATAACAGTAATAATAAATAAAACGCCCATAGAAGTAACGACTTATAGAATAGACGGTGAATATAAAAATAACCGCCACCCTTTAGGTGTAGAATTTACAACAGACTTAATAGAAGATTTAAAAAGAAGAGACTTCACAATAAACTCAATAGCTTATGATGGCTTAAATTTTATAGACCCATTTCAAGGGAAAGAAGATATTGAAAAAAAAATAATTAAAGGTGTTGGAGAACCCTCAAAAAGATTTGAAGAAGACGCACTGAGAATATTAAGAGCAATAAGATTTAGCTGCCAATTAGGCTTTGATATAGAAAAAGAAACTTTAAATGCTATAAACGAAAAAACACACCTCATAAAAAATATAAGTGTAGAAAGAATTGCAACAGAATTAAAAAAAACAATTTTGAGCGACCATTTAGAAAATATGAAGCTTTTAAATATCATTTTTCAAAAAACACTAAATATAAAACTAGACTATGAAAAAATTATAAATACACCGAAAGATTTAATAATTCGATTAGCTCTTTTAAGCATTACGAAAGAGACGCTGAAAAATCTAAAATTTTCAAATAAAGAAATTGAAGATGTGGCACATTTGCAAAGCTCAAAAAAGCCGCAAAATAGGTATGAAGCAAAAAAAATAATTAATAAAATAGGCTTTGAAAATTTCTATAGGCTATTAAAATTACACACCTTGGAATTTGATAAAACTTTTAATGGAATAGAAAGAGAGCCAATTTTTTTAAAAGATTTAAAAGTAACAGGCAAAGATATTATGGAACTAGGTATCACAGGAAAGCAAATAGGTGAGGTGCTAAGCTATTTATTAAATATAGTTCACGAAGAGAAAGAAAAAAATGATAAAAAACAGCTTTTAATGGAGGTGTTAAAATGCAAAAAGTAATTTCAAATTCAGAAGAAGATTATTTAGAAGCTATACTAGCTCTTTCAAATGGAAAAGGCGGGGTGCGTGTAACCGATATAGCAAATACTTTAAACCTTAGCAAGCCAAGTGTGAATAAAGCTATAAAAAATTTAAAAGAAAGAGGATTAGTAACACACGAAAGCTATGGTCCAGTATATTTAACTATAAATGGTGAGTGTATAGCAAAGAATGTGGAAACTAGGCATATAATATTAAGGCGTTTTTTAAAAGATATTTTAGGGGTTGAAGAACAAAAAGCAGAAGATGAAGCTTGTGCTATAGAGCATAGCATTTCAATAGACACGATAGAAAAATTAAGCACATTTTTAGATAAACTTGAAAAGAAAAAGGGCCTTCTATAGACCCTTTTTAATAGCCCTTGCCTACAAGCTATAAAACAATAGTTCTAAGCGTTAATAACTTCTATAAAAACTTTTAAATTAACCTTCGCCTACTATTTTAAGTTCTTTTCTCTTTATAACAGGCTCGGCAACTTGATTACAACTGCCGATAAACTTACCACCTGCTTGCACTTCTAAAGTTGTGCAAGAGATATCACCTGTTATAGCACCTTCATTTGCGATTAATAAAGAACCATTAGCAGTTACATTCCCAAGTATTTTACCACGAATTATAATATTATTACAGTTAACTTCACCTTCAATAAGACCTTCAAAATCGACTGTTAAATCTGCATCTAATTCCACTTTACTTTTTATAATTCCACGAACGAGGACATTACTAGAGCCTGAAAACTTTTGACCTTCTATTAAAATGCCACTTTCAATTATAGAGGAAGTTTCAAATTCCTCTTCTTGAATGGCTTTTTTACCAAATGCCATAATTGCCTCCCTTAGTGTGTTAGCAAGCTTTTTGTTAACACTTTTTTAATGTTTATTAATATTTTATTAATAGTTATGAATACATTTTAACACATATTTACCGTTTTGTATATAGTAAATTTTTCTTTTCCAATATTTGCCATCATGGTGAAGCCTAAAATATGTTCATGAAAGAAGAAAACTAACGAGCAGTTAAGGATTTTTTTACAACCGAAACTTTGAAGCAGTTTAAAGAAAATCATTAGCATATTTTAGACATGCCATATTACATCCATAACACTAGAAACATTAAAGCTACGTGAAAAGCTGAGCCTGCCATTATAAAAAGGTGAAAAATTTCATGAAAACCCCATAGCTTAAATTTTAAAGGCGGCCATTTCAGAGCGTAAAAAATACCGCCTATAGTATACATTACCCCGCCAGCCAAAAGCAAAAGCTGCCCGCTTGGCGAAAGGGCTTCTGTTATCGGGCGGACTGCTATAATAGCTGCCCACCCCATAGCTATATAAATTCCTGCACTAAGCTTCCTAGGCATATTTATCCAAAATATTTTTAATATGATACCAATAACAGCTATAGACCAAATTGAAACTATCATTCCAATGCTCCAAGCACCCGTTAATACTATTATACTGAGCGGTGTATATGAACCCGCTATTAATACGAAAATCATTGAATGGTCTATCCGTTTTAAAAGCATTTGAAGCTTTTTAACAGGAACCCAATGGTATACTGTGCTTGCTGTGTATAATAAGATTAAACTTGCACCGAAAATTGAAAAACTTACAACATGTGCAGTTGTTGCATAAATAGCTGCAAGTGCTATTAATATTACGGTAACAGGTATTGAAAGAACCGCCCATATAAGGTGAGTTAACATGCTCACAGGGTCTTTAACTGTGCTAATTATTTTACTCATTAAAATACCTCCTAAGCTTTTTTTGGAAAAAATCTTTATAAAAAACTGTAATATGAAAATAATTTTTTTATATTTGAGCAACTCTAAAAACTTAGAATTTTTTAGAAAGATGCGTTTAAAATAGCCTGTTATTAGGTTGCCATGGCTACGCTAAAAATTTAATTTTTTATGAAACTCTAAAAAACTATACAGCGTCTAAAAGACCCTCTTTTTCCATTATGTTTTTCATAACGGTTATTTCTGCGTCTATATCTATTTTCTTTTCTTCAAAGAGCATATCTAACTGGTTTGAAAATGCTTTTTCTAATTCCTCTGCTAAGGCTTCTATACTTTTTTTAGAGCTAGTTACATTTTCGCCTGCTTCGTTATGCTTAATTAGTATTGTATATTTTTGCAAAAGCTCTAAAGTAGTCGGCAAATAATATTCAAAAAATTTATTTAAGTTTCGCCTCTTTCTAGGATTTTCTGAGATAAAAGCTATTATTTTATCGGTTGTTTGGCTTAGTTTAACTAAGTTTTTGTGTAGTTTTGTTCCATTTAGTGTTAGAGTATAGCTGCGAAGATTACTAGCAAGCTGTTTTTCTTCTGAAATATCTTCAGTTTGCAGTTCGTTTTCTTTTTCATTTACTTCTACTTTTTCTTCAGCTTCTGAAACTAATATTCCGAAACCATCTTTTTCATCAATTTTGCTAATCTTTTTAGAAGAAAGCCAAACAGAAAAGATAAATGAAGCACTTACTAAAAGCCCTATATTAATGCTAGGGGAAACATTCAAATGAAGAAAAGTGAAAAAAGTTGCCCCAATTCCTATAAATAAGAATACTATATACACACCAAATTTTTCTTCAAATGCTTTTGTAACTTGTGGTGAACGCTTCTTTATTAAACTTAGATTGTGAATAAAAGTTATAAACCTAAGCGGAGGCCCAAGTAATAAAATTAAAGGCTCCAAAATTAAAAGTGTTCCTGTTAAAGATATACAATATATTATGAACAGAGGAACTGCCATTTTCATTTTTCCTAAGTATAAATAGTTAAACCCCCAAGGGAATATAGGAATAAAGCTTAGCAAAAATAATTTTACAAATCTTATAAAGCCAAATTTTTCATGTTTTTCAACTTTTTTATAAAAATTTTGTGTAACTTCTTCTGCAAATTGTTTTTCTTCTTTATTTTGATGCTTGCCATCTAAAACACATTTAACACAAATTTTTCTATTATCTAAAGTTACTATATCTTTTTCTACAAACGAGTTATCGCAAATTGTACATTTCATAATATACCCCCCTTTATTTTGTGCCTGCAACAGTTAATATATTTAAATTAGCAAACCAAAAGTCTACATTTCTTCTGGTGCTTTTATACCTAATAAATTAAGCCCTTTTTTTAGTGTATTTACTGTTTCTTTTACTAGTGCAAGTCTCGCTTTTTTTAATTCTTTTTCGCTAGTTAGTATAGGTGCATTGTGATAAAAACGGTTAAATGCCCCTGCCACTTCTATTAAGTATCTCGAAAGAAGATACGGCTCATCTTTCGCTATTACATCTTCTAATTTATGCTCAAACATATATAATGTATATAATAAATCGTGTGAATATTCATCTTTAATAAGGGTATAGTCTATATTTTCTGTGCTTTCATCCGCTTTGCGAAGAATAGAGCACGCTCTTGCATGTGTATACTGAACTAAAGGGCCTGTTTCGCCCTCAAAATTTAAAACGTGTTCAAAACTGAAAACTATATCTTTAATACGCCCGTTAAAAAGGTCGTTAAAGATTATAGCACCAACACCAACTTGCTCTGCAACTTCATCTTTATTTTTCAAAGAGGGATTTTTTTCTTCTATAATTTCTCGAACTTTTGAAACAGTTTGGTTTATAAGGTCGCTCATTAGCACTATACGCCCCTCTCTAGTTGAAAGTTTACCCTCTGGCAAAGTTACTAAACCGAAAGGGGCGTGCTGCATATCAAAATTATAGCCTAGCTTTTCTACTACTGCAAAAAGTTGTGAGAAATGAGTAATTTGGTCTGTAGCGGTTACATATATTATTTTATCAAATTTATATTCATTTTTTCTATAAAGAATAGCCGCTAAATCTCTCGTATGATAGAGAGTGCCGCCATCTTTGCGGATTAGTAAGCAAGGGGGAAGTTTCTTATCTTCAAGCTCTACTATCATAGCACCCTCGCTTTCAACTAAGATACCTTTTTCTTTGAGCTCGTTTAATGCGGCTTGCGTTTTATCTATATAAAAGCTTTCACCCAAGATATATTCAAATTCTATACCTAATCTTTTATAAACTTTATCAAACTCTTTTAAGCTTATTGCTTTAAAGTATTGCCAAAGCTCGGTTGCTTCTTTATCGCCTTGCTCTAATTTTACTGTATATGAACGGGCTTCATCGTTTAAGCTTTCATCTTCTTTCGCTTCCTGCGTAAATTTTGCGTAAATCTCCATTAAAACATCTATTCCACGTTCTTTAACTTCTTCCATAGAAGAATATTTTTTAAAAGCGACTATTAATTTACCAAATTGAGTGCCCCAATCACCTAAATGGTTTACACCTATTGTATTATAGCCTAAATATTTATAAATATTTCTTAAACTACCCCCTATAACTGTTGACCGCAAATGCCCTATATGAAAATGCTTTGCAATATTAGGGGAAGAAAAATCTATAACGACAGTTTTACCGTTATCACTTTTTTGCTCTAAGCTTCTTTTTAAAACGATACTAGCTAAAACGTCTGTCTTTATGAAAAAATTAACATATGCATTGACTACTTCAATTTTTTCAACTAGTTCAAGCTTCCCACTAAGGTTTTCGGCTAGAAATTCGGCAAGCTGAGCAGGGCTTTTGCCAGCATTTTTTGCGAAGCGAAAGCAAGGAAAAGCAAAAATAGTCTTATCTTTTGGCTGCTCTATCGTTTTATATATGTTGCTTTCTTCTTCGTTCAATATTTCGCATATTTTTTTTGCTAAAACTTCTTTAATGTTCATTCGTTAAACTCCGTAAATCTTTAGTTTTTTATGTTCCAAGCTAACTTTTATAGGAAGCTTTGGACCTCTCTCACCGTCCACATTAGTTTCAAAGTCTCTTTTATTTTCCAAAGATTCTATTTTTATATTTCTATCTTTAAAATAAATTACACGTTCGTCTGTTAAGTGTTCGTCCATCATTAAGCGTATAAAAAGGGTAGGTATTGTAGCGGGTCCTTTATTTACAACGCCTATAAAATCAAATACGCCATCTGAAATGTCTGCATTTTTTACTAATTTATCAAACCCGCCTGCAGCACCACTGTTTAAAGCTAATAAAAACAAAAATTCATCTTCATAGACTGTGTTTGAAGTAGTTACTTTTAATCGCATAGGCTCTAATTTTTGAAACATTTTTTCTAAGCCTTTAAAATAGTAAGCCATATTTCCTAAAGCACTTTTAGCATGTTGGTTAACATAATTTGATACATTAGTTAAAATTCCAATGCCAAAAACATTTATAAAAAATCTATCGTTTGCGAAGCCTATGTCTATTTCTTTTATATTAGTATCTCTAATGAGTTCAGCTGCTGAAGAAAAAGAACGCTCTATGCCTATCTTCCTTGCAAAATCATTAGAAGTGCCTGCAGGTATTATTCCGAGCACTGAATTTAATTTTCCGCTAATTATTGCCGAAGCAACAGTATTAATAGTACCATCACCGCCTGCAGCAACTATTGTGTGGTATTCATCCCGCTCTAATTGCTGCATAAATTTTTTTATTTCAAGCAAATCATTTGCTCTAAAAATACTAATATCATATACAGGCGATAATATAGAAAATACTGTGTCTAACTCTGTTTTAAATGTTCCATTTCCTGCTGTGTGTGTATAAATTAGCTTAAGTTTTTTCAAAGCTCTATTTTTCATAACTCTATTATACACTTTTTTTATACATTTGTATAGAGACTAAACCTTTGGTTTACAAATTTTCTTTTACCAAACAACGGAGTTAAGTTTATTTTAATTGGAAACTCCCTTTAGTAATTTTTGAAAAATTTCAAGCCTATCGAAAACGAAAGCTGCCAAAAAATAAACGCATAGCAAAAAAAATATGGCACTAACGAACTTTGCTAAATATGGTCTTTTGCTAAGATTTACAAAAGTTTCAAATAAGCTTTGTAAAAAAGCGACTGCCATAATTTTTGCGAGTAAAATTATAAATTCATTCATAAAAAAGTATATGAAAATTTTTAAAACTCTTTACATATTTTGAGTAATCAAAAAAGTGTAGATTTAGTTTATCGGAGCTTGAAAATTTTTGAAAATTTTTGATATATTTTTATATAGCCACATAGCAAGTGGTCAAAAGAACTTTTTATGAAAAAATTTAATACTATACATATATAAAATCAAATCTAGGAGGTTTTCCATGAACATAAATAAAACTATACAACCATTTGTAATAGAAACTTTGAACGAGGAAGAATATGAGGGCAGCCCACTTTTAAAAGGCTTTTGCAAAGAATATTTAGCACAGCTTGTAGATAAAGTTGAGAATAGTTTAAAAAATAGTTTAAACGATATTGAAGAAATAATTTTAGAGAGAGAGGGAAATAAATTTGAGAGACCTAGGTTACTAAGAGCAGCTATAGAATCTATGGTAGTTTATGAAATAGCAAACAACAGAATATAAAACACCTTGCCTTATGATAGATAGCACAAATTTTTTGCTATCTATCATACCGCCTGGCGGCGGAGCATAATGCCCAAGTTTAGCTATACCAAGGCTTTAATTTGGATACATTGCTTAAAATCTTTTTGAACCTGTAGAGGAGACATAATGCCCAAATTAAGCAGAGTTCTTTTTATAGCTTTCTAAAAAAATTAGAATCACGGCAATATCTGCAGGGCTAACGCCTGAGATTCTTGAAGCGTGCCCTAGATTCTCTGGCATAATATCGTTTAATTTTTGCCCTGCTTCTAATCTTAAGCCGTGAATTTTTGTATAGTCAACTTCTTTTGGCAAAATACGATTTTCCATTTTTTTAAATTGCTCAACTTGTTTTAACTGCCTAGTTATATAACCCTCATATTTTATTTGAATGTTTACTTGTTCTTGAACATCCTGCGGTAAGTCTGGCCTATCTTTATCAATTTTGTATAAAAGATTATAATTAAGCTCTGGTCTTTTAATTAGTTCTGAAAGCTTTATTCCTGTTGTTATATCTGGAAGATTAGCTTCTTTCAAAATATTTGAAAGCTCGCTGCTCGGTGCTATATTCACTTTTGAAACTCTATTTAACTCTTTTTCTATTTGCTCTTTTTTTTCTGTAAATTTATTGTATCTTTCAGTGTTTATTAAGCCTAGTTCATAGCCATAATGTGTTAGACGAAGGTCTGCATTATCTTGCCTTAAAAGTAACCTATATTCTGCACGGCTAGTCATCATTCTATAAGGTTCTTTTGTGCCTTTAGTTACTAAATCGTCTATTAAAACGCCTATATAACCCTCTGAACGGTCCACTATGAAAGGTTTTTTGTTATCTAAATATAGAGCCGCATTTATGCCCGCTATAATGCCTTGTGCCCCTGCTTCTTCATAGCCACTGCTGCCGTTCATTTGCCCTGCAAAAAATAAACCTTTCACAGCTTTAGTCATAAGACTTAAATTTAGAGTTGTTGCATCTATTGCATCATATTCAATAGCATAGCCAAGGCGTACTATGCGGCAATTTTCAAGCCCTGGAATAGTTTTATACATAGCCCTTTGAACATCTTCTGGAAGAGAAGTGCTCATGCCGCCTATATACATTTCATTTGTATCTTCACCCTCTGGCTCTATAAAAACTTGGTGGCGTTCTTTATCACGGAAACGGACTACCTTATCTTCTATAGATGGGCAATAGCGAGTACCTGTGCCCTCTATTTCGCCTGAAAACATAGGCGAGCGGTGAATATTTTCCATTATAATTTTGTGCGTTTCAGCATTTGTGTAAGTTAAATAGCATTCTATTTGGTCTTTTTTTATATCTTCTCTTTTTGTGCCGAAAGAAAAAGGGACAACTTCTTCATCACCATATTGAGGCTCCATTTTTGAAAAATCTATACTGCGGCGGTCTATACGAGCAGGCGTTCCTGTTTTAAAGCGATACATTTTTATTCCGATTTTTTGAAGACTTTCACTTAAATCATTAGAATTTTTAAGCCCACCTGGTCCAGAATTTATACTAGTATCTCCATAAATGCAGCGAGAGCGAAAATAAGTGCCCCCGCAAACTACAACACTTTTAGAAGAATATTTTTGCCCACTTTGCGTTATAACGCCTTTCACTTCACCATTTTCAACTAAAATTTCTGTAACTTCATCTTGCATTAAATATAAGTTTTCTGTGTTTTCAAGGGTCTTTTTCATCTCACGAGAATATTTATATTTATCTGCTTGTGCCCTTAAAGAATAAACAGCAGGCCCTTTAGAAGTGTTTAGCATTTTACTTTGAATATATGTTTTATCTATATTTCTGCCCATTTCCCCGCCAAGTGCATCTATCTCTTTAACTAAATGCCCCTTAGATGTGCCACCTATATTTGGGTTGCAAGGCATTGAAGCGACAGAATCTAAACTTATAGCAAAAACTATAGTGCTTTTGCCCATGCGTGCCGAAGCTAAAGCAGCTTCACACCCAGCATGCCCAGCCCCTATTATTATAACATCTGCTTGTTCTGGCATAATTCCTCCTTTCTGCTTTTTTTAAAAAAGCTTAGCAAAATCTGAAAAATAAGTAAATAAATATTTGATAATATGCAGCTCTGTATCCCCATTATATAATTAAACCCTATTTACCTAAGCAAAATTCACTGAATATTTTATCTATTATACTTTCTGAAAGCTCTTCGCCTAGAATTTCGCCTAAGGCTTCATAGCTTTGTGTTAAATCTAAAGATATAAATTCTTCTGGGCTATTTAAAAGTATTGCTTCTTCTGCTCTTTTTAAAGCTTCTAAGGCTAAAAAAAGAGCTTCTTTATGCCGCATATTTATTAAAGTTAGTTCTGTAGTTATATTTTCGTTTAAATATTTTTTTGTAATCTCTTTATGAAGCTCGCCTATATCTCCATTTGCTGCACTTATTTCAACAGAATTAGAAAGGTTTAATTTAATTCCTAAGTCTGCTTTATTTAAAACTATTATGTGGTTTTGCTCTTTTACTAGCTCAATAAGTTCTTTATCTTTACTAGTTAGCTCGTTTGAACCGTCTATAACTAATAAAATTAAATCTGCTGAGCTAAGCTTAGCAAAAGCCATATCTTGCCCAATTTTCTCTATTTCATCTACTGTGTCTCTAATGCCTGCTGTGTCTATAATATTTAAAGGGATATTATCTATATTTGTGTTTGCGGTTATTATATCACGAGTTGTGCCCTCTATATTAGTTACTATAGCCCGCTCTTCGCCTATTAAGGCATTTAAAAGAGAACTTTTACCAACATTAGGCCTGCCTAATATTACTGTATCTAATCCGTTTTTAAGAAGACTATCCCACTTAGAATTTTTAAGCAAATTATTTACTTCAAAAAGAGTATCTTTTGTTATTTGCTCTATTTCATTCATTTGAGTGAAGTACCCATCTTCTGGGTAGTCTATGGCTACTTCTAATGTTGCTATAGCAAAAAGGAGATTAGAACGCATTTTTTTAATTTGCTTTCCAAGCTTTCCATCTAACACGTTTAAAGAAAGCTGCCTGCTAATATTTGACCTAGAATTTATAATGTCTATTACTGCTTCTGCTTGAGAAAGGTCTAGACGACCGTTTAAAAAAGCTCTTTTCGTAAACTCGCCCGGCTCTGCCATCGACGCACCATTTTTAAGAAGTATAGAAAGAACCGCCATAGCACTAACATCACCACCGTGGCAGTTTATTTCTACCATATCTTCTTTTGTATAAGTTTTTGGGGCAAGCATAACCGAAACTAAAACTTCATCTATTTTAGTTTCACCATCAACTACAAAGCCATAATAAATTTTATGGCTTTCAAAATTTTTAGATATATCACCCTCGGGTGTGGTATGTCTTAAATTATTAGCAAGCTCATCTTTATTAAAGTTATCTCTTATGCTATTAGCTTCAAATTTATTAGGGTTCTCTCTTAAATTACTAACAAATTTTCCTTTAACGAAAACTTTATTTAATATAATTAAAGCCAAAGGACCACTAAGGCGAACAATAGAAATCGCACCGGGACCTAAGGCTGTTGAAATTGCTGTTATAGTATTATTTTTCATCTGTCTTATAAATAGTTACGTAACGCTTTGGCTCTTCGCCTTGGCTTTTAGTATAAACATCTGGATTTTTTTCTAAAGCATTATGAATTACACGCCTTTCACGGGTGCTCATCGGATGTAAAATATGCGGCTTGCCAGTTTTTTTAACTTGTGCCGCCCAAGAAGCAGACTGTTCTATAAGTTGGTCTCTTCTTTTATCTCTATAGCCCTCTATATCTAATTTTACAGTTCTTTTAGATATTTTATATTTATTTGCAACTAAGGTTGATATTCTTTCTAAAGAATCTAACACCCTGCCTTGTTTGCCAATCAATACGGATGCATCTTCACCATAAATATTAATTTTAACGCCCTTTGAATTATTTCTTGAAATTTTGGCATTTAAATTTAATTTTGAAACTTCAAAAAATTGTTCTAAAAATTTCAATACTTCTTTTCCTGAATCAAATGTTACTGTAGCTTTAATTTTAGCTTTCTTTTTACCGAAGCCAAATAGACCTTTTACAGGCAAAGTTAAAACTTCAACTGCTACAAACTCTTTAGGGAAGCCTAAATCTTTTATTGCAATTTCTGTAGCTAATTCAACAGTTTCGGCTTCTTTTTCTACTTCTATTATTTTTCCCATATTAATATCATCCTATAACTTCCATATCTTTTGGTGATAAAATTTTATCTAACGTTATTTGTTGCACTAATTGAAATAAATTTGAAACTACCCAATAAAGCCCTAAAGCTGCTGGTGAAACGAAAGTAACTACAGCCATAATAATCGGCATCATATACATCATAGATTTTTGAAAGCTTGCCCCAGGGGCATTTGGGTCTAAAGGATTTTTTTTCATCATAAACTGGCTCATAAAGAAAGAGCTGACAGCAGTTATAATCGGGAGCAAAATAGCAGGCCAATTAAACCCTGCAGAAGCCACCATATCTATACCTAAAAAAGTTTCCATATTTCTAGTAACTTGTATTAAACTCTCAAGAGCTGGCACATAATCTTGGCTTATTTGTGAAAAATAAAGCTGCCAGTCTTCAAATGAATATGTGAAAATTAATCTAATTACATTGTTATCTATAGAAAGCGGCAATTCATAATTAGGGTTAGGAAGTTTAGAAAGCCCTAGTTGCTGTATGTTAAGTATAGGGTAATACCAATTTTCTATGCTTTGCATATGAGAAACTAAATTTCCATAAGCTTCATTGAGCCTAATTATATAAGCAAAAGGGCTTTGAAACATACTGAAAAGAGTTATAAATATAGGCCATTGAACTAAAGCAGGTATACAACCAGCTAAAGGGTTTGCTTTTTTTTCTCTATAAAGCTCTTGCAGCTCTATATTTTTATTTCTCATATCATCTGGAGTAATCTTACCTTCATACTTTTTATTTATCTTATCAATGTCCGGCTTTAGTGCTCTCATTTTCATCATACTTTTATGCTGTTTGATTGCGAGTGGAAGCAATAAAATACGGACTATTATAGTAAAAAATATTATAGCTAAGCCTAGGGCGAGCCCTGGTGCTATAAAGTAAAAAATATTGTATATAAAATCTAACACGAAACCGAGAAGATTTGAAATAGGACCCACTATAACACCGGGCTCTTGGCGTATTACATTTGCATTATTAAAAAACAAAAGTTTTCTCCTTGAAGTTATTTTTTGGGAACAGGGTCATACCCGCCGGGGTTAAAAGGGTGGCACTTTAATATTCTTTTAATAGAGAGAAACACACCAAAAAAACCATAATTTTCAATGGCTTCATAACAATAATGCGAACAAGTAGGGTAAAATCTACACTGGGGAGGAAAAAGAGGCGAGATAAACCTTTGATAAATCTTTATTAATATTAAAAATATTTTTATAAATATATTTGTGATTATTTTCATTTTAAAGCAGATTTGCCCTTTTTAATAATTTTTTAATACTAGAATCTATAGCTTTAAAGTCTGTCTTCTCAGCGGTTCTCGAAACGACTATAATATTGTGCCCTTTTTTAATTTCGGCTTGCGAAAGCCTCAAAGATTCTTTTATTACACGCCTTATTCTATTGCGAACTACACTTTTTCCGACCTTTTTACTAATTGAGATTCCATAAGTATTAACTAAACTATTAACATTATTATTTTTAAGTACGTATATAACAAGGTGCTTGTTTGCGAAATAAAGCCCCTTGCTATAAATCCTATTAAATTGCTCTCTTTTAAGAGTCCTTATTCCGGGAAGCTGCTTCATGAGGGGTTAAACAGTAAGTTTTTTTCTACCCTTTAAACGCCTTCTTCTTAGAACATTTCTACCATTTGCAGTACGCATACGCTTTCTGAAACCGTGCTCTCTACTTCTCTGACGCTTCTTCGGTTGGTAAGTCATTTTCATTTTGTAGTCTCTCCTTAAAAAATATTTATAGAAAACATTATATACGATTTTCATAAAAAAGTCAAGGGTTTGGCTCAATAATTTTTATATGAACCCCCCTTGACATATTGTTATAAAAGATTTTTAAAAAGCCAAATAAACAATCTATTATCTACTTTCCTTTAAGCACAGCATTTGAAGGAAAATCTAATCTTTCTTTTGGTCTTAAAAATAAGAAGACTACCATAGCTAATATTGCCGCTGAAATTCCTACTGAATTTCCTATCATAGCTGAAAGCCCAAAGCCCTCTTCTGGTGCTTGAAGTATATAGCTGAAAGAAACATATGTTAAAAGCATAGCAGGCAAAGAAGCAATCCAATGAATTTTTTTATTAGCAGTGAGCCAAGCTGCACAAGTCCACAATGCTAATGCCGCTATTGTTTGATTAGTCCAAGCGAAGTATCTCCATAAAATATCAAAATTTATAAAAGTTAAAACGAAAGCTGTTGCAAACATAGGAATGCAAAGAAGAATTCTATTCATCATAGAAGCTTGGCTAAATTTAAAAGTATCTGCTAGAGTAATTCTAAGGCTTCTAAAAGTTGTATCACCGGTTGTAATAGGAACTATTATAACAGCGATTATAACTAAGAAAACACCTGCACCGCCCAAAAGTTCGTATGAAATTTGGTCAACTAAGACACCTGCACCACCAAGAGCACCTACAGTTGTTGGATTATCACCCCAAAAAGTGTCTCCTAAAACTGCCATAGCAACAGCTGCCCAAACTAAAGCTACTATTCCCTCTATAACCATTGCACCGAAAAACACTTTTTTCGTTTGAGACTCCTTATTTAAACAACGAACCATCATCGGGCTTTTTGCGGCATGAAACCCAGAAACAGCCCCACAAGCAACAGTAACAAATAAAAATGGAAGCGGTGAAAGCATAGCAGGGTGAACAGTATTAAATGTGAATTCTACCATGCTGAAAGTTGGGTTTGTGAATTGATTCCACATCATAGCTATAAATAAAACTACACACATTAAAAGCATAGAGAAAGAAAACAAAGGGAAAAGCTTAGCCATAATAGTTTTAACAGGAACTAAAGTTGCGAACACATAATAAATCATTATTATTATTATCCAAGTGTGCATTCCCCATTCTATTCTACTATTCAGCCAGCCGGCAGGGCTCATAGTAAAAACTACACCAACTAGTATAGAAAGAATAACTGTGAAAAAAAGCATAACACGTTTACCCCATTTACCTAAGTAAATGCCTACAAGCTCACTTAAAGCAATTCCATCATGCTTTAGGGAAACGTAGCTTGTTATCATATCATGAACGCCGCCAATAAAGAGAGTTCCTAAAGTTATCCAAAGAAAAACTACAGGTCCAAACATTGCTCCCATAACAGCACCGAAAATTGGACCCAAACCCGCTATATTTAAAAACTGAGTTAATAAAACTTTATGCCAAGGGAGAACAACATAGTCTACACCGTCTGCAAGCCTATGTGCCGGGGTTATGTTTTTATCATCTGGACCCATTATTTTTTCTGTAACACGCCCGTAAGTAAAATAGCCGATTATTAAAACGGCTAAACAAATTAAAAAAGTTATCATAATCTTACCCTCCAAAATAATTTTTATATATATTATTATACACCGAAAGACACATATTTGTCAATAACAAATAAAAAATATTTATAAAATATCAAAATTGTATACAAAATAAATAAAACATTGGTTAGTTTATTATCATTTTCAAAAACACTTGCCAGCTAGGCTAATTAACAGAGTTTTATTTCACAAACTAAAATAGCCACCCTCAGTTATAGCTCCACCGCAGGTGCAAGCTTCGCTTGTTTTTAATTTTAATAAATCTATCTAAGGCATAGTTCTTTATAGAACTACCCTAAATTATAGCCCCACCGCATGTGGTTAAAAAAAACCTTTACATATGCGGGCAAAAGTTATAAAATATAAATATAATCTTTTTTTAGGAGTAAACACACAAATGAATAATTTTTTAAAGGATATACAAATAGGAAACATAACGACGAAAGGAAATATATTTCTTGCACCTATGGCAGGTGTTACAGACTTACCTTTTAGAGAAATTTGCAGAGAATTAGGGGCAGGCTTAGTTTATAGCGAGCTTATAAGCTCTAAAGGAATCGTTTATGAAAGCGAAAACACAAAAAAACTAACAGAAACTTCAGACATAGAAAGACCAGTTACAATACAGCTTTTCGGTGCAGACCCCGAAACTATAGCAAAAGCCGCAACTATGATAGAAGATTTGCCATTTGATATTTTAGATATTAATATGGGCTGCCCTGTTCCAAAAGTTGTGAAGCATGGCGAGGGTGCAGGGCTTCTTGCAGATTATAAACACGTTGGAAAGTTGGTTAAAAAAGTGAGTGAGGCAATAAAAAAACCGATGACTGTTAAAATAAGAAAAGGGATAGACGGAAAGGTAACGGCTGTTGATGTTGCAAAAGCTGCAGAAGAAAACGGTGCAAAGGCAATAGCTGTGCACGGAAGAATGAGAGAGCAATATTATGAGGGTTTGGCAGACCTTGAAATAGTAGCAAGAGTTAAAGAAGCTGTAACTATTCCTGTTATACACAGTGGAGATGTTGTAGATGTTGATTCTGCAATGAATGTGTTTAATGTAACGAAGTGTGATGCAATAATGATAGGGCGGGGCACATTCGGAAACCCTTGGGTATTTTCTGAAATAAATCATTTCCTTAAAACTGGTGAAAGATTAGCACCGCCTAGCAAAGAAGATAAAATTAATAAATGTTTAGAACACGCAAAAAGATTAATAGAATATAAAGGCGAGTATACAGCAATAAGAGAAATGAGAAGACACACAGGCCATTATATAAAAGGAATGAAAGGAGCAGCAGCTCTCAGGGCTATTATAGGAAAAATAGAAAGCTATGAAGATTTAAAAGCCATAATTGAAAACCTATAAAATAATTAGTTTTTTAGGTGCGTTAAAGATAACCCGCTCTTTTAAAAGAAAATTAAGCAAAAAAGGAAACCTTTTAGGTTTCCTTTTCTTTATATCCCAAAACTTCTTGCACTAAATATATCGGCCTGTCTTTTGCTTCTTTGAAAATACGCCCCATATATTCACCAAGTATGCCTAGTATAATTAAAATAATACCTTGGCTAAAAAGAATTACGCTCATTAAAGAAGCCCAACCCGGGTTAGTTCTATAGAAAAATAGAGCTTCTATTACTACATAGCAAAGGTGAATAAAAGCGGCAAAAGAAAATATAAACCCTATTTTAGTAGCTATTTTAAGCGGCTTATATGAAAAGCTAGTGAGCCCATCTATCGCAAATTTAATCATCTTTTTTAATGGATATTTAGTTTCACCAGCTAGCCTTTCATCTCTTTCATATTCTATAAATGTTTGATTGAAGCCTATCCAAGCTACTAAGCCGCGGATATATCTATTTTTTTCACGAATATCATTTTTCAAAATATCAGCTATTTGCCTGTCTATTAACCTAAAATCACCTGTGTCTACAGGTATATCTATAGTAGTTAAACTATTTAAAAGCCTATAATAAACTTTAGCAGTTACCTTTTTAAAAAAACTTTCACCTTTCCTTTTAATACGTTTGGCATATACAACGTGAAAACCCTCTTTCCATTTTTCTATCATTTTAGGAATTAAAGCTGGCGGGTCTTGTAAATCTGCATCAATTACTACAACAGCTTCACCTTTTGAATAATCCATTCCAGCAGTTATAGCTATTTGGTGGCCATAATTTCTTGAAAAGCTTATAACACGGATATTTTCATCTTCATTTGAAATCTCTTTTAAAATTTGAAGCGTTTTATCTTTACTACCATCGTCTACAAAAATTAGCTCATATGGCTCGCCTAAGCTTTTCATAACTTCTGTAAGCTGTTTATGGCAAGCGTGCAAAACTTCTTCTTCATTATACGCTGGTATTACAACCGAATATTTCATTACTCAAATGTTATTCTCACAATTTGCGAAATAGTAACTTGCCCAGGATGCACAATATGATTTGCCGCTAATGCAATATCTTGCTCAACACGCGGAGAAATAAGAGGTATAGGGTCAACAAAAAAACCATCATCTGTTGAAACGGATAATATAGCCCCTAAAGGTCTATTTAAAGCATTTGCAATTATAGAAGCTCTTCTATTTGCATTTGTGATTGCTAATTCAAGTGCTCTTTCTCTATAATATTCAACATTAGAGCTTTGAAATCTTATCCAAATATCGGTTGCACCTGCATTAACGCTGCTCTCTATAACTTCATTTATAATGCTAAAATCATCAACTAAAACGTCTAAATTGTTACTAACTTGGTGAACCATAATACTTTCACCTGTTTCATGGCTAAAGTCCCAAGTTTCCCAAATATTAAAATTAGAAGTAGTAATTTGAGAAACACCTAACGCTTCTAATACTTCTGAAATGCTATTCATTAACTCTGTTGAATGTGTAAGAGCAGTGCTAACGTTTTCATCTTGTATGCGAACACCCATGCTTATTATCGCAATATCTGCTTCTGCATTAATTGTACCTGTCCCTGTTACGGATATAGACCCATATGCTGTTGCTGTTAAAGCTACTGTTGATAAAACTGTTAGTAATAATTTTTTCATAATCTTCTACACTCCTAAATTTTATTTTTTTATAATTGAGTGCCTCTAAAAACTTAACCGTTTTTAGAAAGGCACGTTAAATCTAACCCATTCTTTGGACTACAATGGGAAAGCTAAACACTAAAAAAGTCAGTTTTTAGAGATACCCAATTGACTACAAACCTAGCTTTGTAAATGCTTCTATTTCTTGTTCAATTTCTCTTAAACCCTCTCTCCAAAATTCTATATCATGAACGTTTATTCCAACTATTTTGCCAACTTCATATAAGTCATTTTTTCCTGTAGCTGTTAAAAGTTCTTTATATTTTTGTGTAAAAGAAGCACCCTCTTTTTTATAAATGCCATATAAACCTTTTGCAAAAAGAAGCCCATAAGCATAAGGGAAATTGTAATAGTTTAAATTTGCATTATAATAATGGGTTTTATTCAACCACATATATGGGTGGTAATCTACTAGAGCTTCGCCATATGTTTGTTTTTGAACATCTATCATAAGTTCTTTTAACTCTTCAGTTAAAAGTGCACCTTTTTCACGTCTTCTTATTATTTCATCTTCAAATAAAAATCTGCTGTAAATATCTACAATTATTTGACTTGATCCTAGAAGATTTGTTTCTAAAATACTAATCTTTTGGTCTTCTGTGGCATTTTCAAAAGCTGCATTAAATATTATAGTTTCACAAAAGGTGCTTGCAACTTCTGCAATAGGCATAGAATATGTTGAATTTAATGGGGTTGAATCTTTGAAAGAGTCCCCATGATATGCGTGCCCAAATTCATGAGCAAGCGTTGCTACATCGTCAAAACTGTTATTAAAATTCATTAAAACACGACTTTCTTTAATAGAGGTAATATTTGAACAAAAAGCACCACCAACTTTCCCTTTTCTAGGGTACCAGTCTACCCATTCATTTGCAAATGCATTTTTTACAAAGCTACCTAAATCTTCACTAAAATTCATGAAGTTTTCTATTATAAATTTTTCAGCAGCTTCTCTTGTGAAAATCATATCTTCAGCATTGCCAACTGGTGCGTGCAAATCATAAAAAGGAAGCTTTCCATTTGTGTGCCCTAAAAGCTTTGCTTTGTGGGTAAAATATTTTTGAAACATTGGCAAAAATTCTTTCATAGCAGAAAGAAGTGCTTCTAAAGTTTCACTGTCCATTCTGGAGTGTTTTAAAGTCATATTTAATACGCTTTCATACCCACGAAGATTAGAAATAGTAATAGCTTCGCCTTTTATAGCACTGAGGGCAGCGGCTGCCGATTTTTCTATTTTAGGGTAAGCTGCGAGCTCTGCTTCAAGAGCTTTTTTTCTAACATTTGAGTCTGAATCTTTTGCAAGAGAACGCACAAGGCTAAGAGGTATATTTTTCACTTCGCCATCTAATTCTAATTCCACATCTAATGTTGAAGTTAGTTCTCTCCAAAGGTTTGACCATGAATCCGCTGCATTCATTTTAATTTTTGATAAGACTAATTCTTCTGCTTCTGAAAGCCTATGGTTTGCACTTTCCTTTGAAAAATTTAAAATAAATTCATGCTCTTTTAAAAATTGTGAATTAGCTACTAGATCACTTATATTTAAATCTTTAAGAAATTTTTCAAAAAGAGTTTCAGGAACAGAAAGAGAAGAATTAGCTTGCATAAGCTGAGCACGGTATTTAATTGCTTCTGAATTTTCATTATCAGCACTTAAAACTAAACTCACATACTTAACTGTTTTTGTATAGTATTCCAAATCTATTTTTTTCTTCAAATAGGTTTCTATTTTTGCTACTGAGTTTTCGCTTGAATTAAATTCAATTTTTGAATAAGAAGTTAAATCTTCAATTGCTGCCTTTAAACCTTCTGCATCTCTTTTAAATTCTTCATCAAAGCCTTTATAAAGTTTGTCTAAATTCCATTTGTCTGAGTTTTTCATATTTTCTTTTCACCTCTAAATTATTTATTTTTAAAATATTAGTTAGTTCATTGCCTTTTATAATGGAGAGCGATAACAGTAAGCTCTTTATAAGCTAAGCTAACTCTAAAAATTCATTTATATTTTTTTCAATCACTTTTAAAGACTTACGCCAAAAATTAATATCTTGAACGTCTATCCCAACCACTTTCCCAATTTCATGAAGATTTTTTTGACCAGTTAAACAGAGAAGCTCTTTATATTTCGGTGCGAAGCTTTGCCCCTCTTCTAAGTAAATAGAATATAGACCGTATCCAAATAGAAGCCCATATGCGTATGGAAAATTATAATAGTTATAATTAACTTCATAATAATGTGATTTGCAGAGCCACATATATGGATGAAAACAGCTTAAAGAGCTTCCATAAGCTTGCTTTTGGGAATCTAACATTAATTCTTTAAGCTCATCTACAGAAAGGCTTCCATTTTCACGCCTTTTTATAACACTATCTTCAAATAAAAACCTACTGTATATATCTACTATTACAGCTGCTGCTTCTGCTATGTTTGCTTCTAAAATAGATATTTTTTGTGATTTATTTGCATTTTCAAGAGCTGAATTAAAAACTATAGTTTCACAAAAAGTGCTTGATGTTTCAGCTATAGACATACCATAGTTACTATTTAAAGCAGTTTCATTTTTTAAAGCTTCATTATGATAAGCGTGTCCAAATTCATGAGCAAGCGTTGTAACATCGTAAAAATTGCTTGTGAAATTCATTAAAACTCTGCTTTCTTTTATAGGCTTTATATTCAGACAAAAAGCCCCGTCTGTCTTCCCCTCTTTAGGGTACCAATCTACCCAATCGTTTGCAAAAGCATTTTTAACGAAACTACCTAAATCATCACTAAATTTAGTGAAGTTTTTTTCAACGAATTCACAAGCTTCTTCAAGAGAAAATTTAAGCTCATTTTTTCCTATTGGTGCTGCGATATCATAAAAAGGAAGCTTTCCATCTACATGGCCTAGAAGCTTTGCTTTATGAGCAAAGTATTTTTGAAAAATAGGCAAAGACTCTTTCATAGCACCTAACAGGGCATCTAAAGTTTTTTTATCCATTCTATCTTCTGCTAAGCTCATATCTAATACAGATTCATAACCTCTTAATTTAACTTTTTGAATAGCTTCGCCTTTTATAGCGTTTAAAGCTGCTGCTATAGATTTTTCTATTTTAGGGTAAGCTTTAAGCTCTGCATGGTAAGCAGTTTTTCTAAGATACTCACTTTTTTTATGAGCCATGCTTCTAACTTCGCTAAGCGGCAACTTTTTTAATTCACCCTCTAAATCTATATCTACCATTAAAGTGCTAGTAAGTTGATTTTGCAGTTCACCCCAAAAGTTACCGCCGTTTAAAGCGTATTTAGAAGCTACTAACTCTGCTTCTTCCGAAAGGGCATATTTTGCATTCATTTTAGCTTCATTTAAAATAAATTCATGTTTCTTGCAAAGTTTGCTTTCTGCTATAGCTTTTGAAATATCTACTTTGCTTACAAATTTTTTGAAAGTTGAAAAAGCAACATTAATATCTGCTAATAGTTCTTGAACTTGATTTAAAAGCTTTATACCCTCAGAATTTTCTGTGTCTGTAGAAGTTATTAAAAGAGAATAGAGAAGTGGATTTGTGAAATTTTCTAATTCATCATCTGTTTTTAGAAAAGTTTCAAGCTTTTGTATATAATTTTCTTCAGAATTAAAGTTTATCTCTTTTAGCTGAGATATTTTGTGTTTTATAATTTTAATATCTTCTTTTATTTTTGGGTCTTCTAAATTTTCATAAAGCCTAGTTGTGTTCCAATTTAAATTCATCTTTGCCACCTTATATGCCAATATTTTAATATAGCTATTGTTCCTTTTAAATAGGCTCTTATCACTTTATAAAGAACGGTGTGTTTTTAAAGCTACTATTCTATATATAGGCATCCCTTTTTCAGAAAATTTTTTCTCATACTCTGTCATTATGTTTTCACCAGATGTATGAAAATTAGTGCTATGTAAGTTTGTTTCATTTTCTTTTATAGCCCAATGGTTATTTATAAATGATTGCAATGAAAATTCATAAAACTCTTTATTGTCAGTTTTTAAGTGAATTTCGCCATCACTTTTTAAAATACTTTCATAAATTTTCAAATATTTAGAATCTGTCAACCTTTTTTTATGCCATTTTTTGCGATTTGGCCAAGGGTCGCTAAAATTTAAATATATTCTTTCTATTTGATTTTCTATGAAAAAATCTTTTAAATTGTCTGCATTAATGTGCATGAAACGAAGATTTCCGCTGTGCTTACCCTCCTCTTTAAGCTCTCTGAGGCGTTTAGCCCCCATAACTATTATTTCTCTTTCTCTTTCAATTGCAACATAACTAATTTGCTTATTTCTTTCAGAAATATCTATAGCGAACCCTCCCTTTCCACATCCAATTTCAAGGTGTATAAAATCTTCATTGCTATCTATAAAGTTAACTATAAAAGGGTTATTCAAAAATTCTGTTTCTGTATATGTTTTCTTTCTGTTTCTCATAATAATAATTATATCGTATTTTTGGCAAGATGTATATAGAAAATTATAAATTTTTATAAATTTTTTTCATGAAAAATGATAAGTTTAAAATTAATCACAT
>WRFW01000218.1 GCA_009787435.1 Defluviitaleaceae bacterium | reverse complement strand
TAAATTGTGTATTATCATACCATTGGCTATGATACATAAAACTTGCTGTGTAATATTCGCTAGGTATTCTTTGAAAAGAACTATTAGCGACTGCTATATTAATGAAAGGCAAAAAACTAGTAACAAAAATTGTGATTGAAAGGACTATAGATATAAGCCTTTTTAGTGCTGTTTGTTTGTGGTTCATTTTTTCGTTCATTTTTCCTCCTTTTTTTAAATTGGGTATCTTTAAAAACTCCCTCTTGAAAATCTCAAAGAACGGGCTATCTTTAAAGCACCTTTCAAAAAACTTAGCGGTTTTTAGAGGTGCTCAATTAAAGATTATTTTCAAGATTATTTTCAAGATTATTTTCAAGATTATTTTGGTATATTATAAGTAGGATTTTACCATAATTTTTTCAGTTTGTAAAGTGGTTTTTTAAGCCAATAAAAAAAGACCTTATCTAAAAAAATAAAGTCTAATTTTAAATGCCAACTTCATACGTTCTAATAATTTTGGATTTAGATAAAGATGAAAAAGAATAAAAAAATTTATAAAAATACCCAAGTATAGCTATACAAATTCTTTCATTTAGCTAAACCATTTAAAAATTTTCAAGTATTTTGCAAAATTAATGGCGGCAACACTTTGCAAAATTCATTTCCACCTCTTACAGCTTCTAATAAAACCATATTAGCTTCGCTTATATTTATTAAATCTTCTTTTTTTGTTGGCTCGCCAAAAGTCGGTTTAATGCTATGTACAAATTGTATACGCTTTGGCTCTAAGTTATATTTTTTCAAAGTGAAAATTATTTCTGAAAGCCTAGTTGCTCTATGAATCATAAAAAACTGCCCTTTATGATTTAAAACATAAGCTGAATTTGCAATTATATCTTCTAGAGTACATTTTATTTCATGCCTTGCTATAGAAAGCGGGTCTGCTTCATTTAAAATGCCGCCACCCAGTTTAACATATGGTGGGTTAGTTATTACTGCATCAAATTTTGCACCTTTAAAAATTGTTTTAATATTTAAAACATCATCGTTTATTATTTTAAAACGGGATTCTAAATTGTTTAGCTTACTATTTTCATAAGCTAATAAAGCACTTTCTTTTTGCAATTCAAGCCCTGTAACTTGCAATGTTTCTTTTTTTTCGCATAGCAAAATAGGTATAATTCCATTGCCACAGCCTATATCTAATATTTTATTTATATTTTTAAGGCTAGCGAAATTAGCTAAAATTACTGCATCTGTTCCAAAGCAAAATTTTGTTTTATCTTGAATAATTTTATAGCCATTGCCTAGCTCGTCTATTCTATGATTTTTACTTAATTCCAAATGCCTAGAAACCCCTTTCCCAAAAGCTATGCTAGTAATTTAGAAACTTTCAAGCAGTTTCTTCATCTTTTCTAAGTCTTCATCTTCTTCTTTAAAAACTTTTTTGACTAGTTCAATTTCGCTTTCGTGATAAAACAAATAAGTTTTTGCATCTTCTTTTATAATTTCAACTTTAACTAGCTGCTGCAAAGTATGTACAGCAACTACTTTTCCATTGCCATCAACTGTTTTTACAATATCGCCTTGGTTTGGCAAGTTTTTGCCTAAATGTTCATAAGTGTCTTCTTCGTATTTCAAACAACACATTAAACGACCGCAAGCACCAAATATTTTGTTAGGATTAAGGCTTAAGCCTTGGTTTTTAGCCATTTTGATAGAAACAGGCTGAAAGCTTCCTAAAAAAGTGGAGCAGCAGAGACTTCGCCCACACATACCAACAGAGTTTATAGCCTTAGCTTCATCACGAACACCAACTTGCCTAAGCTCTATACGCATACGAAAAATGTATGCAAGGTCTTTAACTAAATCTCTAAAATCTACACGGGTTTCAGAAGTAAAATAAAAAATAACTTTAGTAAAATCAAAAATAAGGTCTGCATCTATAATTTTCATAGATAAGCCATGTTTAAAAATTTTTTCTTTGCAAATTACTATAGCTTCTTTTTCCCAAAGTTTATTGCTTATGTGAGTTTCTCTATCTTCTTGTGTAGCTTTTCTTTCTACATAGCTTCCTTCTTTTGCTTCATAAACAGCATCTTCTATTTCAATTTTACCATATTCAAGCCCACGAATGCTTTGAACTATAACTTCTGTGCCACGTTTTAAATCTTCTATGCCATTGTTTTCAAAATAAAATATTTTGCCGGCTTTTTTAAAACGCACACCAACTACATTTTTCATATTATCCTTTTCTAAGTTGTATTAACATATCTTCCAAAGTTATTTGAAAATTTGCATTTCTTCTCAAATTAACTTTGGCTTTTTGAACTATTAAAATTTTATTTATGCTGTTTACCGCTCCTTTTAAAAGGGATTCACGGAAGAAGATTTGCATAAAATCAAGAAAATCTTCTATTGTTTCTTTATTTTCTTCTAAGAATCGATAGTGTTCAAAAATTTCGCCTAAATCGGATTTTTCAAACTCATTTATAAAGTTTATAATTTCTTCTGGCAGCTTTGGAAAGCTAACAGCTGAGGGAATATAAACACATCTTGAAAGAATTGTGCTTAGAAAAGAGGCTCGCTTGCCTATTAAAATTATTGTGGCATATGGCGGGGATTCTTCTAATGTTTTCAAAAGTGCATTTTGGGCTTGCTCTGTTATATTATCTGCTTCTAAAATATAAATTTTACGCTCGCCATTTGGTTTTATGAAAATTTCTGAATTAATTTTTCTAACTTGCTCTACACTTATTGATTTTTTTTCAGGAGAAATATTTATAATATCAAAATAAGATGCATTTTTTGCAGCAAAATCAAATGCATAGTCTCTATTTTCCATAATGTATGCGTGGTGTATATTATTTTTCATATTTTTGATTAAAAGAGCAATGCTCAAATTAAAAAAGCAATGGCTCTAAAAACTGTTTGCTAAATATAATCTTTTGTTTATAAGATTTATCTAAATTAATAAATCCATTAACAAACCTTGTATTTGACCTGTTTTATCTAATATTGAAAGTGCATTTTTTTCACTGCTGAGAAGCTCTTCAGCTAAGGTGTCTAGATCTTCGTTTATTTTGCGAACTATTCCATAAACTCTATGCCTACCTCTTCTATCTAAGAAGTTTTCGCGGCTAAATTCATGTCCATTTGTAACAATTTCGTTTATAAAACTTGAAATTAACGTACGATAGTGCTTTAAATCGTTAATACTCATATGTTTATTTATACGCTCGCTTTGGGCAGTTATATCACCTATAAGCTTTGATAATCTTTCTTTTAAACCTTCTGCCCCTAAGCGGTTAAGGGTGAAACTAAATTCTTCATGTTTAGGGGCTTCTTGTTTCTTTTGTGCTTGCCCTATAGTTTTATTTATTATTTCTGTAACTCTAACGTCCATATTGCACCCCGTTTTATTTTATGTGCCTTGTAACAAAATATCTATATAAATAACAAATTTTTTAGCTAATGCTTTTTAATTTTTTATAATAAGCAGCTATATTATGTTTGCAAAGATTTAAACTTTTACAAACTGCTCAACATCTAAAACGAAAATAGTAGCACCGCCAACTTTAACTTCTATAGGAGTTCCTAGAGATTCCATAAAAAAGCTAGGCCCTGCAGGGGCAACTTGCATTCTAGCTTTGCCTTCTTCTTCAATTATTTTTATAACTTCTGAAACTTTTTCATTTTCAACCCCTGTAATAAGAGTTGTGTTTCCAGAGCCTAGAAAACCGCCTTTCGTTGCAAGCCTAGTAACGAAAAAGCCAGAATTTTTAAGGCTTTCTAAAACGCTATTAGCATCTTCATTTTGCACTATTGAAACAATTAATTTCATAAGCCCCTCCCTAATTTTAGAGCCGCAAATAACTTAAAATTTCTTTGTGAATTTCTTCTACTTTTTGGTGCCCATCTAAAACTATTATACGATTTTCATTATCTTTTGCTAACTTTTTATAAAATTCATATACGGCTTCATAAAATTGCAAGCTTTCGCTTTCTATTCTATCAATTTTGCCTTGTGCTAAAACCCTTTTAAATGAAGTTTCTGGGTTCACTTTTATGAGGAAAGTTATATTTGGTTCTATATTTGCAAAAGTATTTATTTTTTTTAAAAATTCAAGGCTAACCCCACGCCCGCCGCATTGGTAAGCTAAGCTGGAGTCTAAAAATCTATCACAAATGATTGTTTTTTTAGTGTAATATTTTTTTATTTCTTCGGTTAACTGTATTCTTGAAGCAGCGAAAAGAAGTGCTTCTGCATGTGGGTTTATTTCTACATTTTTTTTCAAAATCGAAGTTCTAAGCAGCTCGCCTAGTGGAGTGCCGCCAGGCTCTCTTAAAAAAAGAGTTTCTTCCCCTCGGTTTTCAAAATGCATTTTTAGTAAATTAGCTTGTGTGCTTTTGCCACAGCCGTCTAAACCTTCAAATGTGATGAATTTTTTAATCATTATAATATAATAACAAATTTTATAATAAAATTCAAGTGTTATTTTTTATTCAAAATATGTAGAAAAACCGCCAAACCCTTGAACATTACGAGTTAGTTACAATTTCTTAAAATTAATTGACTATACACATACCTAAGGTGTATAATTGAGGTAGTAATATTAGATTAATCAACCTGTGTTGAAAAACACAATAATAAAAAAGGAGATTTTATATATGAACAAAAAAAGTTTTGCAAGAAAAATGCTAGTCGCTACATTAGCATTCGGTTTATTTACAGTTCCTGCTTATGCAGATGAGTATGAAGAATACGAGGAATATGAAGAAGTTGTAGCTGTTAGCGAAGAATCACCTGCACAAGGGCCTATAATTACTCAAGGGCAAACTGTGCCTATAGTAATAGAAACACCAGCAGCACCAGGCACAAACCAACAGCAAACTATATATGTGCCTGCTGAATTTTTAGAATTTTCAGCTTGGGAGTTACGCCTTGCATTCACACAAGGGAGAATAACACACACCCGCGGAAGACTTACTGCTGAAGAATTCCATGCAGTTCAAGCAGCTATTATGCGTGCTCGCCTTTCGGTTATAATACCTGAAAATACTGCTATAGAAACACCAGTTGTAGAAGCTGAAGAAGACGATGCGGAAGAATATTATTACGAAGAAGAAACGCAAGAAGAAGACTAATATTATACTTTCAACTAGAGTGATAGTTGAGAAAATTCACAAAAGATAAGAAAAAAACTTTTGCAGCTATTACTCTAGTTTTTCATAGCTTGAACTTGTTTTTCAACGCCAATACTTACTTAAATGTTTTTTTAAATTACTTAGGAGATTAAATAAAAATGACTAACAAAAAATTTGTTAAAAAATTAACTATAGCTCTGCTCGCATTTGCTATGATGCCAGTTGCTGCATTTGCTGAAGAAACTTATTACTATGAAGAAAATAATGCAGTGCAAGTTGAAGAAACTGAAGAGGGTGGTGTATCTGTTGCTGTAACATCAGAAGAGATTGAAGAAGAAGAAGCAACAGCAGGGTATACTTCATTAGAGCTTTTAGAAGAATTCTTTTATGAAAAAGGGGCAATAATTACTGAAGAAAATGGGGTTTTCAATGTAACTTTTGCAGTTGATGAAGATTTTGACTTTAGCGAGTTAGAATTGCCAGAGCTTTTCGCCTTAATTGAAGATGATGCATATGAAATAGAAGATGGATATATTACATTTATTTTGGAAAGAATATACTTAGAGATAGAAGCTATCACTGAAGAAACTACTACACCTGTTGTAGTTTATGTGCCAGCTGTGCCACTTTCAGAAGAAGTTTTAGCGATGAATAGAATAGAGCTTCGCCGTGCATACTTTAGAGGTATAATAAATCAAAGAGAATTTAATTCTGCGATGCGTGTTCTATTGTCATCGTCTTCTTTAACTGTGCAGCAATAGAGTTTGTAAAAATTGCCTAGCGACTTATGCTGGGCAATTTTTATTACTAAATTTAATGAATAGAGGTATTGATTATAATGATAAAAATATATATATACATAGCAGTTGTTTTAAGTGTATCATGGGTTTTAATTGCAGAAAATACACATTGGTCGGTTATTAGCAGCGGCGTTTTAGTTAGTATAATTTGTATTTATGCCTCTCGAAAACTTTTACCATTAGAACCAATTAAAGATATTTGCCTAATAAGGCTCTCCCTTTACCCTCTATTTATTTTAGGGCAAATTTATTTAAGCGGTTTCTATATTATTAAATTAGTTTTCAAAGGTGTTAAAGTTGAAGAAATAAAAACGACTACAGAAGTTAAAAATCCATTTTTGCGTGCATTTCTAGCAAGTGCAGTTACGCTTACCCCCGGGTCTTTAGTTATAGACCTTCAAGATGAGCAACTATACGTTTTATGGTTAAGAGAAAAAAATGCAAAACCAGTTAGAAGCTTAAAAGACCCATCAGATGAGCTTAAAGGCTCAATTGAAAAATATATTAAAAAAATGGAGGTGTAAAAAATGCTTCAAATTATTTTATACATTTTCATAGCATTTTTAGCTATTTACGCAATAAGAGTTTTACAAGGGCCAACCATTTGGGATAGGCTTCTCGCTATGAACTTAATGAGCTCTAAATTAATCGCTTTCATATTAATATTTGCAGCTTATTATCAACTTTCTTTTTTACTTGATTTAGCAATTTTATATATGCTAGGCGGGTTTATGGGCACTATATTTATTTGTATGTTTTTTTTAGACAGAACAAGAGGAGGCGGAAAGCGTGGGTCTTCAAATACTAATAAGTAACATCTTACTCGGCTTAGGAATCTGTGCTATAATAATTGGAACGGTCGGCATTTTTAAATTTAAAAATTTTTATGCTAGGCTTCTAATTACTTCTAAAATAGATACAGTTGGAACTATAACTATAATTATAGGGCTTATGGTTCGTTTTGGGTTTAGTTTTTTTACAGGCAAACTTTTAATTTTGCTTATAGTTGTAATAATTGTAAACCCGCTAGTTAGCCACATAGTTGCTAGAAGTGCATACCTTTCTGGCCATAGCAAAGATGAGGTAGAATCTCAGGAGGATGATTTAGAATGATTAATATATTACTTATTTTTTGGATTATTAGTGCTATATTCATAATTAGAGAAAAAAAAATATACAGAATGATAATTTTTCTAGGCATCTTCTCGCTAATAAATAGTGCTATATTTTTAGTGCTAGGGGCACCCGATGTTAGCTTATCTGAAGCTGCAGCAGGTGCATTTACTACTATATTTTTAATAATATGCTTAGAAAAATATTATGGCTTTGATGAGAGCCTAGTAGTTACTAAGAAAAAAGAGAAAACTAATTTTATTAAAGCACTTTTACCCATAATATTTTCGGGAGTGCTATTTTTGCTTTTTTGGTATTTTATGCCCCCTTTCACTTATAATTCATACATGAAATATCAATATTTAACATATTTTAATCAAGATGTCGGCAGCCACAACCCAGTTACTACTGTTTATCTAGGCTATAGAGTTTATGATACATTATTTGAAGCACTAATATTATTAGTTTCTGTAGTAGCAGTTAAACACGTTAGCTGGTATAGCGACTCATACGTGAAAGATGGTGAGCATAGCACAATTGAAAGCAACCCCATAGCTTCTTACACTATAAGAGCTATATCTCCTTTAGTGCTTCTTTTTGGTATTTCTATGATTTCAGTCGGTTTAGATACGCCAGGCGGGGGCTTTCAAGGCGGCGTTGTAATAGCTAGTTTTTTCATTTGCCGTTATATGATATACAACGTTTATGATATTCCAGTGAAGCTTATAACTTTAATTGAAAAGTTAATATTCGTCTCTATATTCTTAATACCTATATTTGTAGTATTTGTTGGGCTTAGAACTTTAGTGCCAGAAACAAACTTAGTTGTATTCCAAAATATTTATATAGTTTTAATGAATTCGCTAATCGGAATGAAAGTTACTTGCGGCTTTGTAATCTTATTTTATAGATACATTGTAGTAGACAGGAGGACTTGCTAATGAAAAAATTATATAGTTTAAGCAAACTAAGAAAAACAAGCTATTTACTTCATAAAAAGGAGGTTTCCAAATGGGATTTGAATTTTCACTTGGGGTTTTCCCGGTAATTATGTTTTTTATAGGCTACTATGGGCTCATTACTAGTAAAAAAGTTATAACTAGTGTTATTTTCATAAGCTTAATGGAGATGAGCGGTATAATGTTTTTCTTACTACTAGGCTATAGAGTGGGCATGATACCACCTATAGCCCCTGTTGGTGATGCAGGCTTTTTAACTTACAATATGGAATATATTGCAGACCCTTTCCCACAAGCACTTATGATAACCGCTATAATTATAGGAATTGCAGTTACTGCTATAAACCTTTCTATGTTAATAACGCTTTGCAAGCAATCTAAAACTTCTAATTGGTCTGAGCTGAAAAAACTTTATAGCGAAGGAGATTTTTAAGAATGAAAGGAACTTATTATGCTATGCATAAACTATTAGCTTATAATTTCGATATTCTTAAAAAAAGGAGACAATTAAGATGACAGAACTTTTAGTTTATTTTGTATTAACCCCTATATTAATAGCTGTTTTTATGTATTTATTTTCACACGCTAACCTTGGCAGGCTTTTAGCAGTGTTATTTCAATTTGGCTTAGTTATAGCTTCTTTTTTGCTGTTTAATTATGTGAATAATTCATATAGTTCGGTTATTTTAAACGTTGGAGATTACCGAGGCTTGTTAGGAATATCACTTGGGGTGGATTATATATCATCGCTTTTTGTGTTAATAACTAACTTCATATTTCTAATGTCTACTATATATAGCTACAAAGAGAAAGATAATAAACTTTTTTGGTTTTTAATGTTTGTGTGGCAAGCTGCTATAGTTGGCGTATTTTTAACGAGAGACCTTTTCAATAGATTTGTTCTAATGGAAGTGGGCACAATGATAATAACGATATTAATCGTATATAGAAGAGATAATAGGAAAATGTATCACTCTATGTTATTTTTGATGATTAATATAGTTGCGGTTCAATTTTATATGTTTGGAATGGGTTTAATATATATGCAAACAGGTGTTTTAGACCTTTATGCAGCTGCTGCAAGGCTAAGCCATTTAGATATTTCATATTTAATATTGCCATATGCCCTTTTTATGACTTTTGTAGCATTTAAAGCCGCCTTAATACCTATGAGCCATTGGATGCCAAAAGCTTTAGCGGCTTCTGGTGCACCATCTTCATTTTCAGCTATTTTAGCGGGTATACACATAACTTCTGGGCTATATATGTTTATAAGATTTAGCTATATGTTTAATATGATAAATGCTAGACCATTCTTCATAGTAGTGGGAATTTTAACTTCTATTTTCTCAGTTATAATGGCGATTTCTGCAAAAAACATTAAAATAATACTTTCATATTTAACCCTTTCGCAAATAGGGCTTATAATAGTTGCTTTTAATATAGGCGGCATTGCTTATACAGGTGCACTATTTCACACAGCTAACCAAATATTATTTCACGGTGCTTTATTTTTTGCAGCTGGCATTATAGCACACAACTATAAAACTTTAAACATTCATGAGATAGACGGTGTGTGGTCTGTAAATAAAATTGCAGCTATAGTAACATTTGTTGGGCTTATGGGTGCTATGGGAATACCTTTTTTCAATGGCAATATTAGTATGCATTTAATGTTTGGCTATGAGGGTGTTGATACTCAAATAATTGCTTGGGTAATAAATATAGGTATTATTATAGCTTCTGTTCGCTATGGGAAAATAATTTTAGGCACACCAAAAGAAGGGATAAAAGCAGAAAAAGCTATAGAAAAAAATATAGCTTCTTTAATTATAGCTTTTTTCTGTGTACTATTTGGAATAGGCGGTTCGCAAATAGCTTACTATGTTTTTAATGTGAATATAAACATATTTTCTATGCCATTTTTAACGAACGCCATAATTTTAACGATAGTTTTAGTTCTATCTTTCATATTTACAGGCAAAATTAAAAATGATAAAGTAACGAACATTTCAAGAGATTTAGATGTTGGCTTTAAAGGCATGGTAATTTGCATAGGTATATTTTTCATAAGCATTTTAATAACGACATATTTACTAAACTAAGGAGGCGTTTATGTATAGCATAAAATCACTAAACAAAGATTACAAAAATTTCATAAAAAATGAAGATGGGGAACTACAAAAAGTTGATTATTTTGATGAACCTGAAGACTATAAAGACGGAGAGGAACAAGGGTTTACTACAATCACAATTGAGGGTTGGGTTCGCAGTTTAAGAGATTCTAAAAAAATTGCTTTCATAGATTTATACGATGGCACAACAATAAGCGGAGTTCAAGTAGTATTTGAGCCTGAAAAATTTCCTGAAATTTTAAAATGCTCTATGGGCACTGCTCTTATAGTTAAGGGGGAAGTGCAAGAAAGCAGAGGTGCGGGTCAAAAATTTGAAATAAAAGCTTCAAAAATTACTATTGAGGGTGAAGTTGGCGAGGGCTACCCACTTCAAGCAAAAGAGCAAACTAATGAATTTTTAAGAACTATATCACATTTACGCCCAAGGACTAATACTTACGGTGCTATTTTCCGTATGCGAAGCGAAGCTAGCTTTGCTTTTCATAGCCATTTTAGAGAAATGAACTTTTTATACGTACACTCTCCAATTATCACTTCTTCAGATGCTGAGGGTGCAGGCGAAATGTTTGAAATTACAGTTGATAAAAACAAAAAACCTGAAGAAGATTTTTTCAAACGCCAAGCTTTCTTAACCGTTACAGGGCAATTTGGGGCAGAAGTTTTTGCTCAAAGCCACAAAAAAACTTACACTTTTGGTCCAACTTTTAGAGCCGAAAATTCTAACACTTCTCGCCATGCGGCAGAATTTTGGATGTTAGAACCAGAAATAAGCTTTGCAAATTTAGATGATGTTATAAATAATATTGAAACTATGCTAATGAGAGTATCATCAAAAATAATGGATTCTTCAAAAGAAGATATACAATTTTTAAATAGCATAGCCGAAGTCGATATTTTAGACCGTTTAAAAATGCTTGCAAAAGGAGAATTTCCGAGAGTAACTTACACTGAAGCTATTGAACTTTTACAAAAAGCTAACCATAAATTTGAATATGAACCAAAATGGGGTTCAGATTTACAAACAGAACATGAACGCTATTTAGCTGAAACTGTATATAAAAGCCCTGTGTTTGTAACGAACTACCCAAAAGAGATAAAAGCTTTCTATATGCGTCTAAATGATGATGGAAAGACAGTTGCAGCAGTAGACCTTTTAGTTCCAGGCATTGGCGAGCTAGTCGGCGGCAGCCAGCGTGAAGAAAGATATGATAAGCTAGTCAAAAAAATGGAAGAAGCAAAGTTAGACCCGAAAGATTATTGGTGGTATTTAGATTTAAGAAAATACGGAACTACTAAACATGGCGGCTTCGGGCTTGGTTTTGAACGCTTTTTAATGTATATAACAGGGGTAACAAACATTAGAGATGTGTTGCCTTTCCCAAGGACCGTTGGCTCATTAGAATATTAAAATTAGGGAGGCATTAAATGGCACAATATGAAACTAAACTAGCACTAGCAACTTATTTACAAATAATTGAATTAGAAAAGTATACTTCCGATGAAAAATTAGCAATGCTAGAAAAGCTTATAAAAGAGGGATTAGGAAAACAGTAATCACTTAAAGGCATTACTCACACACCCAATTATAACTGCTCAAAATAAAAAGCAATGGTTAAGTATACTCGGTAGTTATAATAGAATAAGTGTGTAAAAATCATATGCAAGGAGTTCCATGAACACATTAATAAAAATAGGGACAACTTTAAATTTAACAAGCAGCAGTGGGGTGCTAACACAGCCGCAAGCAGTTATAGTTAAAAGCTTTATAGGCGGCGGCGGGCAAGGCGAAGTTTATAAAGTTTTGGCTTATGGCAAAGAATACGCTTTAAAATGGTATTTTAAAAGAAACCAAAAAAAAGCCCTTAAAGATAACTTAAAAGCTTTAATTAAACTTGGGAGCCCCTCTGAAAATTTTTTATGGCCTAAACAACTCGTTGAACATGGTGGGCAATTTGGTTATTTAATGGAGCTGAGACAAGAAAACTATAAAAAAAGCCAAAAACTTATGGAGCGGGAATTTTCGCTTAGCTATTCACTAGTTTGCAATGTAGCTTTAAACTTAGCAGATAGCTTTAGAAAACTACACGTCAAAGGGCTTAGCTATCAAGATATTTCTTGGGGCAATATTTTTATAGACCCTGAAGATGGCAAAATATTAATTTGCGATAATGATAACATAGCACCACACGGGAGCAACACTATAGGCATAAGCGGCACTTATGGTTTCATGGCACCCGAAGTTGTTCTTAATGAACAAAAACCAGACCAATATAGTGATTTATTTTCTTTAGCTATACTTCTTTTTCAAATACTTTTTCTTGAACACCCATTTAACGGCAGGCGGTGGGCAAACATAGCCTGCTGGGATGATTATGCAAAGAAAAAGCTTTATGGTTCAGAACCTATTTTCATTTTTGACCCTGTAAATAAAGAAAATAGACCGATGATAGGCGTTCAAGATAATGCTAAAATATTTTGGAATATGTACCCTAGACATATACATGAATGTTTTATAAATGTGTTTACTAAAGGACTTAAAAATCGTGAAAATGGAAGGCTTCTTGAAGAAGATTGGATAGAAGCTTTTAGAGTTTTAAGAGAATCTATAATGATTTGCCCAGCTTGCGGCAGAGAAGTTATTTTTAAAGAAAAAGAGGGGCTGAAATGTTGGGGGAAAAATTGCGAAGCTGAATTGCCGCCGCCGCCAAGATTAAAAATTAAACTTGGCAAAAGAGAACGTATAATAGTTCTAAACCCAAACACTAAATTATATACTTATCAATTAACGAGCCATGAACCAGATTTTATAAAAGGCGATATTCCCCTAGGCGAGATGGTACAAAGCCCAGAAAACCCAAATAAATGGGGCATTCGCAATTTATCAAAAGAGCCTTGGAGCTGCACTAGAAAAGATGAGACTAAAGAAACACCGCCAGGGAAAGCTTTTGTGCTTAATAGTGGAATAAAGATAAATTTTAAAACAGCAACTGGTGAGCTTATAATATAGGCGAGAAAATGTTTAAAAAATAAAAAAACTCATAAATAAACTTTTAATCTTCATAAAGTTATAAAATCCAACCAAAAGGAGAATTCTTAAAATGGGATTTGATGAAATAGGGGGTGCGGTTAGTAAGCGTTCCCTTAAAATATATTGGCTAGTAGACACTAGCCATTCAATGGCTGGGGAAAAGATTGCAACGGTTAATAGAGCTATTAAAGCTTGTATAGCACCCCTTAGAGATGCAGCAGAAGATAACCATGAAGCTAAAATGTTTGTTCGGACTATGAAATTTTCAGTTGGGGCTGCTTGGCACACAGAAGAAACAGAAATAAACGATTTTGAGTGGTATGATTTAAGCGTAAATGGCTATACAGAAACAGGAGCAGCCTTAAGGCTAATGGCAAAAGAACTTTCTATGGAAAAAATGGGTGAAAGAGCATTGCCGCCAGTAATAATACTAATGAGCGATGGCGAAGCAACAGACGATTATGAGGGCGGATTAAAAGAGCTTTTAGCCGAAAGATGGGGTCAAAAAGCAGTGCGAATTGCTATTGCTATTGGCGAAGATGCAAACATAACAGAGCTTAGTAAATTTTGTTCTAATCCAACTGAAAACCCGCCATTAGTTGCAGATAGGGCAAGCGAACTTATAGCTTTTATAAAGTGGGCTTCTGTTGAAGTTAGCAAAAGTGTTAGCCATTCAGTAATAGGGACGAGCAATTCCAATGTGCAGCTGCCGCCACACCCTGAAAAACAAGTGATGATAGGTGCAGAAGACGATGAAGACGATATTTTCTAATTTAACTGTATGTTAAATTAGAAAACTTATACGTTTTTAGAGGTTCTCACTTATCAAAACAGTCTGAAAAAATAAATGTTAGCGAGAATGGAGGGAATAATGGAGGGGAAAGATTTTTTCAAAAAATGGAATTCTATAGGCAGCTCTGTAATCGGAGCTTCGCATGAAAAGAGAGGGCTTGAAAATCAAGATAGTGTTAGCACAAATGAACATATAATAGCAGTTTCAGACGGACATGGAGGTCCTAGATATACACGCTCCGCTTTAGGGGCTTTTTTTGCTACAACGATAATTACAGAAGTTTGTGAAGATGCTATTATTAAAGACGCTGAAGATTTAGACGGTATAAAACATTTAAAAGCACGATTTCTTCATCTTTGGCAAAAAGCAGTTGAGGTACACCTTGAAGAATACCCAGAAATAGATAACGAGGGAAATGAGCCGCAAATATATGGCTGCACTTTTTTATGTGCCATTGCCTACCCTAATTTAGTTTTAATTTTAACCCATGGAGACGGTGATATTCTAGGTGTATATGAAAACGAAGTGAGAGACTTAACTATTCAAAATGAAAAAAACTTTGGCGGAGCTACTCTTTCATTAGCTTCTTTAAAAGATTCCAGTGAGATTTCACATAAGGTGTTAGTCGGCGATGAAATACCATCTTTAATTGTTTTAAGCACAGATGGTGTTAAAAACTCTTATGATGATACAGACAAAGAAGATTTAGCACAGTTTTATAAAATACCACTAGCTATTAAAAAATCTTTAGAAGAAGAGGGGGCAGAAAAAGCAGAAGAAAAAATTAAAAGCTTGTTAGAAATGATAACGAAAGAGGGAAGCGGAGATGATGTAACAATAGCTGTTTTATATAATGTTTAAAAAGGAGAGGGATAAGAAAAAATATTCCTGCTAAGGTGTGAGAGAGATAGCAAAAAAAGCATTGCTAACATTAAAACAAGATTTTGGAGAGCAAATTTTCGAAACTCCAAGATTTAAAGGAGCCCTTTTAGATGTTCCTATTAATGCAGTGAATTCTAAAAAAATTCGCTTTCTTTTAGTGCTCACAATTTGTGAATTAAACGCCTATTCCAGATTAAAAGAAACAGACCCAAATATAATAATAAATGAGCTAATCTATGAATACAGTATAGATTTAAATGCAGCAGAAGCTATAGTTTCTGCTATTTTAATTGTGCTAGGAAAAAAGCCGATAGCAACCCAAAAAGAAACAAAAAATATAGGAATACAAACTGAACTTGCCATGCCCAATACTACTACTAAAGAAGAAAAGACTATCATAGAAAAAATAGAAACAACCGAAAAGAAACTTAATCATTCTAAAAATAATTATTCTGAACATAAAAATGAGCTTAATAAAGTTATATTTTCCCCATCTGAAAGCGGTCCATTATTACATACTTTAATAGATTTTGGAGGTCTGAAATGGCGTGTGCTGAGAATAACACCAAGCGGTTCTCTTTTAATAATTTCTGAACGTATAATAGGCAAAATGGCTTATCACAATCGAAGAATGCCTATAACTTGGGAAGAAAGCGACTTAAGGAAATATTTAAACTTAAATTTTTATAACAAATTTGAAGCAAAAGATAGAGAAAGAATAATTGAAACGAAAATTAGAACGAGCTTTAATGAAAAATATTTCACAGCCGGCGGTTCTGCTTGTATAGATAATGTGTTTGTACTAAGTATAAAAGAAGCAGAAATAATTTTTAAAAATAACTTAGAACGTATAGCTAAATTTAAAAATAAACCAGATTGGTGGTGGCTTCGCTCGCCAGGTATTAAAAGCCAATATACAGCTTTTATAAATAGCGGCGGTTCTATAAATTATGAGGGTGAAGAAAGTGTATACACTTATACAAATAATTCAATGAAAAATATAGGCTATAGAGCTTTAGGGGTTCGCCCTGCTATGTTTATTAAAATTTAAATAAAGTGGCAAAAAAGGAGTAACTAAAATGACTTTAGAAGTGAACGATATAAACAAGCACTATGGAAGCAATCATGTTTTAAAAGACGTTAGTTTTAAAGCTACAAACAATAGAACTTTGGGGCTCTTAGGCAGAAATGGGCACGGAAAAAGCACTACTATGAAAATAATAATGGGCATTATAAATGCAGACAGTGGCACAGTAACACTTGATGGGCAAAAGATAAACCAAAAAAATTTTAAACTAGGCTATTTGCCAGAAGAAAGAGGGCTCTATTTAAAAATTAATATAGTCGAACAAATGATTTATTTTGGAAAGCTAAGGGGCTTAACTGCATCAGAAGCTAAAAAAATTAGCCTTGAATTTTTAGAAAGAATGGAAATGAATGAATATATAAAGAAAAATGCAGGCGAGCTTTCTAAAGGTAATCAACAAAAAATACAACTTGCATTAGCCCTTTTAAACGACCCAGATATTTTAATTTTAGATGAACCATATTCAGGGTTAGACCCGGTAAATAGTGCTATGCTTCTAGGCTTCGTTGATGAATCAGTGAAAAAAGGAAAGCTAGTTATTTTTTCTAGCCACCAACTTAACACAGTTGAAGAATTTTGCGATGATATTTGTATAATAAACCGTGGCGAAGTAGTCTTAACTGGAAACATAAGAGACGTTAAAAAAGAATACCCAAAAAGAGAACTTTATATAGAGGGTGAGGGTATAAGCTCTTATTTAGAAGATGAAAAACTTTCTGAAAATAAAAATGGTTTCACAATTAAATTTAACGGGGAAGAACACAAAAAACAAATTTTAAGCAAGCTTTCAAATTCAAATTTAGATGTTTTTAAAATAGTAGAGCCTACACTTTTAGAAATATTTTTAGATAAAATTGGAGAATCAAAAGAGGGGGTGAGAGGGGATAATGAATAACTTTAAAAATATACTAGAATTTGAATATGGCAGAGCAATTAAAAGTAAAAGCTTTATAATAACTAATCTAATACTTGCTATTATTGGTGTTGCGGCTGTATTTATACCAAATATAATAGCTTTTTTTGGTGGAGAAGAAACTGAAAACATAAGTGAACTATCTAATATAGCTATTGTAGATAACACAGGAATTTTTACAGACAATATTTTAGCGAGCCACTTAAATGCAAACTTTTCAAGAAACTACACAAATTTAGATGAATTACTAGAAGCAATTGAATACGGAAATTATAATCTAGGTATATATTTCATAGGAGAAAGAGATTATATACTAGTATTTGAAAATAGCTTAGCAGGGCCAGCTTACACAAACGATATAGAAAATATGGTCCGTGAGATTTATGTTTTAAATGAGTTTGGCGAAGCTGCAGTTGATATTTTAAATGTATATGTTAATGCCAATTTTATACCAGTTGGCGGGGCAGGCTTTTTAGTTGGCCATATTTTTAACACACTTATAATGATTACACTAGCTTTTGGAGCAAGTGCAATTAGCATGAGCATAATAAATGAAAAAACATCTAAAGTTGTGGAAATTCTTTTTACTAGCACAACTCCACAAATTATAGTTACAGCAAAAGTTACAGCGGGAATATTAATAATGTTCACTAAAATAGCTTTAATTATTTTGCCATTTATAATAGCTATGATTTTAACAGAAAGCGAAATATTAAATTTCCTTAGCCCAGAAGTTTTAGCAACTTTGCTAGACCCTATAAACTATATTTATATTTTTATTATTTTCTTAGTTGCATTTGTTAGCTACTCCTTTTTATATGCATGCCTTTCAGCTATGGTAAATGATGCAAGCGAAGCGGGAAATGTTCAAATGCTGCCAACTATGCTGCTTATGGGAAGCTACTATCTAGGAATAATAGTTGCAGGCAACACATCTTGGGTTAGCGATAGCGTTTTAACTATAGCTAGTTTCTTTCCTTTTATTTCGCCTTTAATACTAATAGTTAGAATTACTAGCCTTGGAATGGAAACAGGGTTATTAATTTTAGCAATATTGGCAAACATTATATATATGGCACTAACGATACTACTATCGATAAAAATTTACACAAAATATATTAGCAGCAAGGGTGAAAACCCACTTAAAAAACTGCTTAAAATGAAATCTGCTTAGAATAAGCTATCTTTAATGTACTTTTCAGAAGTGCTCAATTACAAACAAAATTTAATAAATACATCTATAAGAATAGACAAAAATTTATTTGCCAAATTTAGATTTATTAAATTATATAGCATAAAAGTTAAAAAAGTTTGTAATTTTTATTCATTTGTGGTATAATAAGCAGTATTAAAAAATTATTGGAGATAACAATGCAATTACAACAAAAATTTGAAGAGCTAGGCATTAGCAAAGAGATATTAGATGCCATTAAAGCTATGGGCTTTGAAGAAGCAACACCTATCCAAAGCCAATCTGTTAACGTTATAAAATCAGGGAGAGACTTAATAGCTCAATCACAAACAGGAACTGGGAAAACCGCGGCTTTCGGTATACCGAGCCTAGAAATGTTAGACGAGAATGATAAAACAGTGCAAGCTATAATTCTTTGCCCAACTAGAGAACTTGCAATACAGGTGAGCGAAGAATTTAGAAAACTTTTAAAATTTAAGCAAAACTTAAGAGTGTTACCTATTTATGGTGGACAGCCTATAGACAGGCAAATAATGGCTTTAAAAAAAGGCGTTCAAGTTATAATAGGCACACCGGGGCGTTTTATAGACCATTTAAATAGAAGAACTATTAAAACGGACAATGTGAAAATTGTAATTTTAGACGAAGCCGATGAAATGTTAGACATGGGGTTTAGAGAAGATATAGAAGAAATCTTAAAAACGACACCAGAAGAGAGGCAAACGGTGCTTTTTTCTGCTACTATGCCTAAAGCAATTTTAGATTTAAGCAGAAGATATTTAAAAGACCCAGAAACGATAAGAATAAGCCCAAAAGAGCTTACAGTGCCTTTAATAGAACAAACATACTATGAAGTTACAGAGCATAGCAAAATGGAGGCATTAAGCCGTGTTGTAGATATATACAACCCTACACTTAGCATTGCTTTTTGCAACACGAAAAAGAGAGTAGATGAATTAGTTGAAAAGCTGCAAGCAAGGGGCTACTTTGCAGAGGGGCTTCATGGTGATTTAAAACAGCACCAAAGAGACAACGTAATGAAAAAATTCCGCGAGGGTACTATTGATATATTAGTTGCAACAGATGTGGCTGCTCGTGGAATAGACGTAGACGATATTGATTTAGTAATAAATTATGATTTGCCGCAAGATGAAGAATACTACGTTCATAGAATAGGAAGAACTGGGCGAGCAGGTAGAAGCGGGCGTGCTTGTACTTTTGTAGTAGGGCGTGAAATTTACAAATTAAGAGATGTGATGGCACGCACGAAAGCAAAAATAGAAAGAAGAAAGCTTCCAACTATAAATGAGATTGCCGAAGTTAAAGCGAAACTTTTCATTGAAAAAATTAAAGAAGAAATTGACGCTGGCGATTTAAATAAGTATATACACATGATAGAAAGCTTAATTGCTGAAGATGTGGCAACTTTAGATATAGCCGCGGCTCTTTTAAAAATGGAGCTAGGCAAAGATATAGAAAACCACGAAGAAATTATAGAACCAGAGTGGAAAAATAACAATAGAAGATACGATAATAACAACAACTATAATAGAAACGACCGTGGCCAAAATGGATATAGAAATGATAGAAGCAGCGGAGGCTATAGAAATAATAGAGACGATAGAGATAAAGAGCGTTTAATTTTAAACGTTGGAAAAAGAAATAGAATACGCCCAGGCGATATAGTAGGGGCAATAGCAAATGAAGCTAATGTGCCGGGTCGCTCTATAGGGGGTATAGAAATTTTTGATGATTTTACTTTTGTTGATGTGCCGATGAGTTATACTAGCCAAATCATCTCTAAATTAAAAAACAGAAGATACAAAGGTATAAAATTGAACGTGGAAAGGGCTAGTAAATAGAAAACATTTTTTAAAAACGCTGCTATAGCGTTTTTTTTTATTTTTAAATAAACTTGCATAGTTAAACATTATATGCTATAATATTCAAAAAAGCTATTTTCACAAAACAAGAGGAGCAAAATAATATGCTAAAAATAAACATAAGCGGCTTTTATAATATAGAATTAACAAATGGCGAAGTTGCCA
>WRFW01000217.1 GCA_009787435.1 Defluviitaleaceae bacterium | reverse complement strand
TTAGACCTCGTGATTATACTTATATTTAGCTTCGGTGCTTGGGCTGGCTATAGAGATGGTCTTATAACTACTGCAGCCCGTATAGCGGCATTAATTATTTCTATTATATTTGCCGGTCTGGCACAAGGTGTTGTATTTAATTTTTTAGTAAATACCCCGCTTTATGATTTGCTTTCAGAAACGATAAGCAATACTATGGGCTTTTATCAAGTGCCTTTGTTTGGAGAGTTTTTGAGTCGCCAAGCAACTATTTTAGCGTTAACTATTATTTCTTATTTGTTCGTGTTTCTAATTCTCTATATAACCCTTAGAATATGTATTAATCTTTTAGATTCTCTAATCGAAAAAATATCTTTCATTGGATTTGTTAATAGCATTTTGGGCCTTTTAATAGGGCTTATTAAATCTCTATTATTTGTGTGGCTTTCTTTAATAGTTATTTTATTATTTTATGAGCCAAGCTATTTTGGGCTTGCTATGTGGCTAGCTGAAAGAAATTTAGTTTTGTATTTTATATTAGGTTAGAAATATAGCACGCTCATCTTGGGCATTATTAAAAAAAGGGTAATAGGATTAGCCTCTTAACTCATACAATATGAGAGTTAGGAGGTTTTTTTATGCCAAAAATTTTTATAATCATTATTTTATTAATGAATTTTTTAACTGCTTGCGGTGCAGCAAATACTGTTGTAGAGCAAGTTCAAACTAATTTAACTGAAGATGTTTTAAATATGCTGCAAAGTATACAATCATACGAAGCAAATATTGAGATGCACTTCATATCAAATAGGGGTGTGAATATTTATGAAATGATAGAAACCGAAACTAGCATAGAAATAATATCGCCAGAAAGTTTAAAAGGAAACACGATAGCTTTAAGAGAAAATGGGAACACTATTTTATCAAATTTTTTATTAATGCTAGAGCAAATCCCAAAGACTGTTGAAACAGTAGCCGAAACTACAGAGATAACTCTCACAGTTAATATTTCTCCCTATATACACACTCAAATATTAACTGTGGAAAATAAAGAATTAAAAAGCCTTATTTCATATGATGTTAACGGAGAGCCACGTATGAAAATTTTCTTTTCTAGTATAAATTTTTATTAATCGGGAGATAATTTTCATAAATACATAAAGCGAGGAGTGTTAGTTAAATATGATTGTGAAAAGAGGTGATATATACTATGCTGATTTAAGCCCTATTGTGGGAAGCGAGCAGGGTGGTGTTAGACCGGTTTTAATTGTCCAAAATGATATGGGTAATAAGTATAGCCCAACGGTAATTTGTGCCCCTATTACTAGCCAAATAAATAAAGCTAAATTGCCAACTCACATAGAATTAATTACAGATGTATGCTCATTAGTGAAAGACTCTGTTGTGCTTTTAGAGCAAGTTAGAACTATAGATAAAAAGCGATTGAAAGAAAAAATTTGCAGGTTAGATGAAAATGTAATGAAGAAAATAAATAAGGCTTTGCTAATAAGCATGGGTCTTTTATAGTTAAGGGTTTCTAAAAAGCTTAAATTTTTAAAAAGGTTCGTTAAAGATAGTGTTCTCTTTATGCTGTCTTAGGTGGGCTGAAAACGCACAAAATAAGTTTTTAGAGATACCCAGTTTACAAATTAATCAAACTGTGATATAATTATTACTTAGATACCCAATTCACAAATAAACTTTTGTGTAAAATGCATCAAATTTTAAATTATAGAGTTGTACTCTGTGATGATGCACTATGGCGTGCATTTATGTAGAGTGTAACTCTATATAACGTTAACGAAAGGAGAAAAAGTTGAAAAAATATTTAAAATTAAAAAGGTTCACAGTTAATAATATACCCCCGCAAGTTGGGAAAAATATTTTAATCACAGGGGCTAATAGCGGCTTAGGCTTTGAAGCGGCTAAGGTGCTTGCTATGAAAGGGGCTAATGTAACTATAGCTTGCAGAGATGAGCAAAAAGGAAAAGAAGCTTTAAACTTGCTTAGTAATTTTGGTGAAGTTCATTTGAAAATTTTAGATTTAGCAAGTTTAAAAAGTATAAATGAATTTCATAATCAATTAGAAGAAAATAAACCGATAGACGTTTTAATTAATAATGCAGGTGTTATGAGTATTAAAGAAAGAACATTCACAGAAGATGGTTTGGAAACACAAATGGGCGTTAATCATCTTGGGCATTTTGCATTAACGCATTCACTTTTGCCTTTTTTAGAAAAAAGCGAAAATCCAAGGGTAGTTACAGTTTCTTCAATAGCTGCTTATAAAACTAAATTAGATTTAGAAAATTTAAATAGTGAAAAATATTATATGCCTTTCGGTACATATAAACAGAGCAAACTAGCTAATATATTTTTTGCAAATGAATTAGGCTGGCGTTATCCTTGGTTAACTTCTTTAATAGCACACCCAGGTGTTTCTCATACAGAAATAGGACGAAACATGGAAACAGCTATGCAACACATATTTTCAGCAGCCCAAAATATTATTGGGCATTCCACTCAAAAAGGAGCACTTCCAATATTGTATGCTGCTATTAAATCAAATTTACAAAGCGGCTCATATTTTGGACCAGAAGCATATTCAAGAGGGGCAGTGGCAAGAGTTCCACAACCTAAAGAAGCTCGTGATTATGAAAAAGCTGAAAAGTTTTGGGAGATATCTAAAAAGCTAGTAAGATTGGAAAATTAAAAACTTAATAGCTTTTTAGAAGTGTTCGGTTATAAAAATATCATTTGTCTTTTTTTGATGTTCAATTAATAGTTATAAAAAGGTTTTTTTCTAGCTATCAAATAATTTTAGTTATTTCTTTTTAATTCTTTGCAGCTAGAAAAAATCTTTAATTTAATAATCTATCTCCAATTTTCCTGTTTCCCATTTTATATTTATCTTATCATTTTCTTTCCTCGGTATTATGTGCATATGATAGTGAAAAACAGTTTGCCCTGCATACTCACCATTGTTTTGTAATATGTTAAAATGCTCGCAACCTAAATCTTTTGCTATTTTTTTCGCTATGGGCAATATCTTTTCCAAGTAAGCTTCTTCTAAATCTAATAAATTTTCGGTATGTTTTTTTGGTATTATTATAGTATGCCCTTTTGAAGCTGGGAATATATCTAAAATTGCTTTAAAATAATCATCTTCATAAACTTTGTGGCTCGGTATCTCATTATTTATTATTTTGCAAAATATGCATTCCATATAATTTTATCTCCTTTTTTAAGTAAGAATGCCTGAAATTCAATTTGCCAAATTTATTATTTTCGTAGGCTTCTTAAAAATTTAAATTTTTTTAATTTCTTATCTCTAAAAATTTAATTTTAACTTTTTTATCTCACACATTAGAGATTGCTCTTTGGGCTATATTTAATGTGTCTTTCTAATATAAAAAATGCTAAGTTTTTATATTTACTAAATTATTATATATGTTTTTTCTGAAAAAATCAATATTTATGGATAATTTTTTTAGCTGGGCACATCATAATTTATATAGTATATACTATAGTGTGGACAAAAAAATAAAAAAATTAAAAAAACCGCTTGACAAATGATTAACAATGTGTTAAAATATTATCATATTAGAAATTGATAAATTTTTAACAAATTAAATTCAAATGTATTCTTAAAGGGGGAATTACTATGAAAAAATTAATTTTAAGCTTAGGTGCTGTGGTATTTTTAGCAGCTTGTGGAGCAGCAGGAGACACCACACCACCGCCAGTATTGGAGCAGCCACCGGTAATAGATGAAACATATCAAGGGGGAAATCTTACTTTAATAGAGGGTCTGCCTTTTGCAACAGCAAGTTTTACACCAGGAACTTTCATAGCAACAGCACCTAGCCTCCAAGATGCACCATTAACTGTTTCTGTTTCTTTCTCAGAAGACCAAATCACAGATATTCACGTAGTAGACCATTCAGATTCTACTTATGGCTCAGGTTGGTTTTTTAGAGCATACCCAGCTGTTGCAGACCAAATATTTGTTCAACAGTCAACGCAAGGGTTAGATGCTTTTGTAGGTGCAACTATTACAAAAACAGCAATAATATCAGCAGTTGAAGATGCAATAGTTCAAGCTGGTGCAAATCCTGCAGATTTAACTCCACAATTAGCAACAGCACCTCTTCCAGGTGATAAGTTTAGACCAGGCTTTTATGAAGTAACAGTTCCAGTTAATACTATGAATATTTATGGTGAACCCCTGCAAGAGGGAGACACACGTATGCTTTATAGTGAGGAACAAGATATGATAGTTCGTGTTTCTGTTGGTCGTAACTATTTTCATGTTAACGTTGGCAGTGCTTTAGTTCATGGGGAAACAGCTCTAACAGCTGCAGACACAGCAATATTAGGTGGCACATGGGGTGGCTGGTTTTTCAGACAAATGGCACACCACCAAATTAATGATACACAAAGCTTAAATGTTGATACTAATGTTGGTGCAACTAAGAGTGCTTCAGCTATAGTTTGGGCAGTGGAGCAAGCTTTATTGCAAGCAGGTGGCGACCCATCACAATTAACCCCTATATCTGGCACGCGTTACACAGTTAACCCAAGCAGTCCAGATGCAAGGTTCCTTTTGCCAGGTTATTATACAGTAACGGTTGATGGGGCACAAGGGCCTATTGAATTAACAGTTACTGTTGATAGAAATACAATAAGAAGAATTACAGCAAATGAACAATCAGAAACGCCGGCTTATTGGGAGCAAGTGTGGCCTGCTATTCGTGATTATATTTATGAAGAGCAAACTACACACATCTTAGATGAAGTTGACACTTTTGTTGGTGCTACTGTTTCAGCAGAAGCAGTTATAGAAGCTGTAAGACAAGCACTTCAAGAAGCAGGCGAAAGCAATGAAAACAACTGGTAATTAATATAATATTTACCCAAGTATTATATTTGATTATATAAATTTGTTATTATAATAAACTCCTCCAAAGATATTATAATAAAGTACCTCTCAAAAGAATAACGCCCACCGAATTCAAACTTAGGTGGGCGTTATTCTTTTTTGATTAATGTGAAATTTTATATAATACGATTTAGTTTTAATGCTTGATTTATGTATAACATGCCAATTTTTTTTATAAGTTTCAAAAAATGCTTGACAATATTGTAAATATAAATTATAATTCACGTATAAGGCTTTTAATGAATAGATTAAAAATAAAGGTTCAAATTGCTAGCTGTAATTTTTATATTTTAATATAAGTTAAGAGCTTTGTGTCCTTATGTTGCTAAAATTATAAGTTTGTAATTTTAATTTGAACGTACGTAAAATTAGATTTTCAAATAAATTTTTAGTATACATACAAAATCAAAAATTTTGGGAGGAAATAAAAATGAAATTAAATCAAAAATTATTTTCTTTATCGTTAGCAATAGCTATTTTTTTAAGCACAAGCTTACCAACGTTACAAGCGGCTTCTTATTATTTTCAGTTACAACCTATAAGCCATGAAGCTTTACAACTTTATTATGAAGCAGGTTCTGTAGGTTCAACTATAATTAACGGTGAATTAGTTCAAATTATACCACCACATGAGCCAATTAGCCTTGGAGATGGTACTTATATTACGGCATCTTTCTATATCAACGATTATCAAGAAATAGTATTTTTCTCAGAGCAAGAAATTTTAGAACGATTTGCATTAAGGCAATACTATGAAAATCTTGATTTATATAGTTATGATTATTTTGAAGAAGCTTTTTATTATAGCCATCTTCCAAGTTGGGTAATTGTACCAGAAAGGCAAGTTCGTTCAATTAATTGGACTTTTACAAATTCTCATCATGAAGTCTCAGATGATAGGAGAAGGTCTAGCGAAGTTAGAAATAGCACTAGTCTAGTTCAAAATTCTACTTTTAGTGCTACTGCAAGCACATCCTATTCTATTACAGCTGGCTTAGCAGCACAAGCAAGGGATTGGCTTTCTTCTAATTTTGGTTTTACTTTTAATAGAACGGCTTCTAGGACAATAACACACAATTTAAATGTTGCCCCAGGCAGAACTGTATGGTTAGAAGTTACCCCAATTCACACTCTAAGAAGAGGAACTTTAACGACAAGATATTATGATAATATGGGAATGTTTACTGGTTCTTCAACTAGGCAAGTAGAAGTATCATCACCTAACAGGATAGCAAATGGAACTGGTCAAGTAGTTTATCATTTTAGAGAGCGTTAATAATATCTAGTTTTATAAAATAGTTTTTTTAGATTAAAATCTAAGAAAAATAACCCCCCAACCAAAAATAAATTCTTGGTTGGGGGGTTATTTTAAATAAATAGAGAGAACTATGCTTTTGTGTTAGCCTTAAATATAGTAGTTATTTTATAATCTACTTATCCTAAAATGTTTATAATCTACAGCATTAATTATTAACTAGCTTGTGAATTTATAACATTCTTTTTATTCACTCTTATCATTATTTCTAAATCATTTTCAGTTTCTTCTACTATGTAATCGCAGTTGAAGCCGGCTTGTTCCATTATGTTTAAGCTTTCTTTTATTGAGTTTGAAAATATTTTAAAATCTTTAATTCGGCGTGTTATTTTTCTATTTTTGTTTATCTCTTTTTTATTCGTTAAAATCATACGCTCAACTAAATCTTCAGTCTGTTTTACATTGTAATTGTTTTTCAAAATGATAGAAATTGCTTTCTCGTGATTTTCTTCCCCGTCTAGTTTTAGTAAAGCTCTTGCGTGGCGTTCTGTTAGGTTGTTTTCTAACAATGCTTTGTGAGTGCTTTTCGATAGTTTTAATAATCGAATTTTATTAGCAATTGTACTTTGGCTTTTTCCTATTCTTTTTGCTAACTCTTCTTGGGTTAATTTATAATCATTTATCAAATTATAAAATCCAACTGCTTCTTCAATAAAGTTTAAATTTTCACGCTGTATATTTTCTATTAAAGCGAGAGCAGCACTATCTTTTTCGGCAATATTTATTACTATTGCAGGTATTGTTTCAAGCCCTGCTAGTTTCGTTGCTCTTAATCTTCTTTCACCAGACACTAGCTCAAAACTGTTTCCATTAATAAGGCGTACGCTTATAGGCTGCATTACCCCATATTCTTTTATGCTTTGGCTAAGCTCGTGTACTTTATCTTTGTCAAAAAATTTTCTTGGCTGGTATGGGTTTGGGGCTATTTCCGAAACATTTAAATGGACTATTTCATTTTGTGTTAGTATATTCATATTTTTCTCCTTTGTTTTTTTAATAGTTTATCATATTTCCCGTGCGATATATTGTCAAAAAAAAAGAGCTAATGCTCTTTTTTCACTTCCTTTTGCTTCCTTTTTTAAAAATGTTCTTATAATTGCTTATTAATAATTTTATATTTAATTATGCTTTGGTTTTATTAAATGTTCTTATAATTGCTAATAAAAATATTGCAACGAAGCCACCAGCTGCCCCATTATTATAAAGATTTAAGCCGCCATGAATATTTATAATTACAAATGCCATATTTATGTGCAAGAATCCTGCAACAATACCCCATATATGCCCAAAATTTGCAACTATCGGTGCAAGAGTGCTGCTATATAGTGCAACTGCAAGCACTGAGCTAGTAATGTCCCAGCCCCAAAGCCACACAGGTAGTAAACAGCCTATCATTATTGGCCATATATTAAACATGTTTTTCCCAATACCAACAAAGCCTATTATAGTTAATACACCGCCAATATTGGGACCATTTAGCTCACCTAGAAAGAAAACAAATAAACTAGTAAATATGCCTGCAAGCCCCATATTAACATATGTTAAACCCTCATTTGCAATTAGCTTATCGCCTATGATTTTGCTATCTATAAAGCATTCTTTTAAACTTATTTTTCCGTGCTTAGCAAATCCTATAGTTAATAAAATTAAGCTTACTAACAAACACATTATTAGCATTTCTAAATTATTTCCATAGTGCCAATAAGAAACAGGGGCAATATATATCCCAAAGTTTCTCATTATTATTGCTAGAAACATACTTAAAATTCCTGCTGCAAAGCCAACATTGTATAAATGGAAACCTTCATGGCTTTTCGCTGTTTGGGCTGCTAATGGTATTAAGAAAAACCCTATTAATATACCTGCCACGTTTGCTAAAATTAAAGAAACTATAAAAGGCATATTTTCATAAATGTGAAACATATGTGTTACAATGGGTGAGAGAGATGTTGAAAAAAATGAAACCGCAACGTATTTAGAAAAAGGTTCATTTTTATATTTAGAGTAAATAAAAGCACCTAATATAATTGGTATACTATTTAAAATATTTTTTCCGAAAAAAGCGAATGCAACCAGTATCCAAATAGCGGCTATGTGTATACCGCCTACTTTCACTTTAGAAAGCTTCAAAACAGCAATACCGAAAATACCAACCGAAACAGAATTTAAAATGCCTGCCCCAGGGCCTCCAATATACATATAGTCTACCATTAATATATCTTGATATATAAGTATCGTTTGCAATCCTTGCCAAATATTTCTTGGGCTATCTACCCAAAAAGCAAAAGGTATAAACATTAAAACTATTGCAAGTATTACGTATAAAGGGTCATTCGTTAATTTCCTTATAAAGTTCAAATTACACCTCTAAAGCAAGGGCTTTGTGTCGGCTCCATTCATACATAGAGCCATCATAAACCCATACATTTTGGTATCCAGCTTCTCTAAGTGCCATTCCTGCAAGTGTAGCTCTTGCCCCTAGTTGGCAGTAAAGCACCAGTGTATCTTCAGGCAATAAGCCAACCCCCTCTGCTATTTCTCTTATCTCTGTAGGTTGTTTTAAATAAGCCCCCTCAATTAAACGCTCATAGTTTAAATGAACTGCCCCTGGTATTCTCCCAACTCTTGGGTTTCCAGCACTAAGTTGCCCGCTCCATTCTTCATTGCTTCTAGTGTCTACAAATTTTAGAAGCTCAAAATTTTGCAAAGTTTCTAGTAAAAAGCACATATAACCTGGTGTTGCTAAAGGTTCATAGTAAGTATGTTGTCTATTTGGCAGCTCAGTTGTTATTTTCAAATTTTTAATTTCGTGGAATCCGCCCTCTAATATAGCTATATTTTGATGTCCATAATATTTAGCGGCATACCAAAAGCGTGCTGCAAATTTTCCGGCTCCGTTATCATAAACTATTATTGTATCCGTATTGCTTATGCCCATTCGGCTCATTATTGCTGCCCATTCAAACATATTTATTAAATTGCCTGCTTTGTCCATTAAGTTTGGGTCAATTGGCAAGTTTACTGCATTTAACACGTGCCCGCTTGTATATTCAAGCTCTGTTCTAGCGTCTACTATTATGCAGTTTTCTATGTTTTGCTCTAGTTCCTGTTCAGATATATAGTTTATCATTTTTAAATTCTCCTCATTTATATTGAAAGTATTTTGCTTTTAACCATAAGTTTGTTTCTGTCTTTATTAAATAACAATGTACTATATTTATATTTTAAAATATTTAATCTTGTGATAATTATACCACATTTACAGCTAAAGTTCAAGCCGAAAAATTTTTTGAATAAAGTTAAATAACTTATATTGGCTCAAATTGGTTTATATATAAGCTTCGCATTTCTTATGCGGCTTTAGCGTGAAAATCCCTTTGAAAATGCTATTTTTATATTATGAAAAATTAATGCTTGACAAATGCCTTGAAATAGTTTAAAATAATATGCATAAAGTAAAAAGACTTTAATAGGAGGTTTCAATGTTTGAAAATCTCTCCACAAAATTGCAAGATGTCTTTAAAAATCTAAAAGGCAAAGGTGCTTTAACTGAAAAAGATGTTAAAGAAGCTATGCGTGAAGTGCGTGTTGCCCTTTTAGAAGCAGATGTTAACTTTATGATAGTTAAAGATTTTGTGAAAAAAGTTACTGAAAAAGCAACAGGAGAAGAACTTTTTAAAGGTTTAAATCCTGCCCAGCACGTTATAAAAATCGTTAATGAAGAAATGACAGATATGCTAGGCACAGCTTCTGCTAAGCTTACTTTTTCACCAAAATCACCAACCGTTTATATGTTAGTTGGTCTTCAAGGTGCTGGGAAAACTACCACCGCAGGAAAATTAGCAGCCCAGCTTAGAAAGCAAAATAAATCATGTCTTCTTGTTGCTTGTGATATTTATCGCCCGGCTGCTGTTAAACAGCTTGAAGTAGTCGGCAAACAGTATAATATCCCAGTTTTTAAGAAAGAAGATTCTAAACCCTCAGAAATTGCTAAACTTGCTTTGGAACATGCCAAGTTAGAAAAAAATGATGTAGTAATAATTGATACTGCAGGTCGTTTGCATATAGATGAAGAACTAATGGAAGAGTTAGTTGACGTTAAAAGCACCGTTTCTCCTCAAGAAATTATATTAGTAGTTGACGGAATGATAGGGCAGGAAGCAGTAAATATTGCGAAAACATTTGATGAAACACTCGGTGTAGACGGCATAATAATGACAAAGTTAGATGGTGATGCCCGGGGTGGTGCACTTCTAAGCATTAGAGCTGTAACAGGCAAGCCTATAAAATATCTCGGTATGGGTGAAAAACTTGAAGATTTGCAGCCCTTTTATCCAGATAGAATGGCAAATAGAATTCTCGGCATGGGAGATGTTCTTTCTTTAATTGAAAAAGCACAAGAAATTGTAAATGAAGATGAAGCTCGTGAGCTTGAAAAGAAAATCAAAAATCAAGAGTTTTCATTGGAAGATTTTTTAGCTCAAATGCAGCAAGTTAAAAAAATGGGTCCTATAAAAAACCTTATAGGTATGATTCCAGGTATAGCAAACGCAGGTGTAGATTTAGAAAAAGATGTTAACGAAAAAGCACTTGTGCACATAGAAGCTATAATATATTCAATGACTCCTAAAGAAAGAAAAGACCCAGGTATTTTAAATGGCTCAAGAAAAAAAAGAATAGCAGCGGGCAGCGGTAGAACTATTCAAGAAGTTAACAAACTTTTAAAGCAGTTTGAAGAAATGAAAAAAATGATGAAACTTATGACTTCAAACAAAAAGAAAATGTCCCTATTTGGAAGGTAAGGAGAAAACTAAAAATGGCAGTAAAAATAAGATTGAAAAGAATGGGTAGGAAAAAATCTGCTTTTTATAGAATAGTAGTTGCAGATAGTAGGACAACTCGTGATGGGAAAAGTATAGATGAAATAGGCACTTATAACCCAAACACAGACCCAGCAACAATAAATATTGATGTTGAAAAAGCAAAAAAATGGATAGGCAACGGTGCTCAACCAACAGACACAGTTCGCTCTATACTAAAAAGAAACGATATAATATAAAATTTACAAAAGCTAAAAAAATTTAAAAAATACTGGCTAAATTTTTTTAGCCAAGTTACATACTTGGTATAAATTAAGCTTTGGTATTTTTGAAAAAATAAAAAATAATTTAAAACAAACGAGAGAGGAAAATCAAAATGGAAAAATTAAAAATTACTTTAGAAGTTATAGCAAAAAGTGTAGTTTCGCTGCCACAAGAAGTGTTCGTAACAACAAACGAAACAGATGAAGAAATAATATTAACAATCGAAACAAACCCAGAAGATATAGGAAGAATAATAGGTAAAAAAGGGGCTGTTATCCATTCTATAAGAACAGTTTTAAGAGCGGCTTCATATGGAATTGATAAGAGAATAAACGTGGAAATTTTAAACGAAACTCCAAGAACGCCTAATGCTGAATAAAAACGACATTTACACCGTTAAAATTTTAGAACTTTCAGAGAAAGCAAGTGGAGTTTCCAAAATAGACGGGTTTGTAGTTTTTACACCTAATACACTTCCAGGCGAACTTGTAGAAATAAAAATTTTAAAAGTTAAAAAAAACTATGCTTACGGTAAAGTGTTAAATATTATAGAAAAAAGCAGGGCTAGGGTTGAGACCCCTATTTGCCCTGCTTTTTTGAAATGCGGCGGTTGTTCATTACTTCATATGAACTATGAATCACAGTTGCAATTAAAAGAAATAGATTTTCATGGGGAAGATATGCACTACAGAAATAAGGTCGCTTTCCCTGTAACAACTAACGGCATAGGTTACTATAAACCTAATACACATGAAAATATAAACTTTTATGATTGCAAAATTGCAAATAAATCTTTTGTAAATATTATAAGGCAAATTGAAAGCTTAAAAATAGAGCCTTATAATGAAAAAAAGCATACAGGTTTGCTTCGCCATATTTTTTTACGCAAAGCAAATGAAGAACTTATGCTTGCTTTAGTTTTAAATGCAAAGCGAACTAAAGAGCCACACAAAATTGCCGAGGAAATTTTAAATCTTAATTTGCCTGTTTCAAGCATAGTATTAAATTATAACGATAAAAAAACAAATGTTATATTGGGTGAAAAATCACAAACTATAAAAGGCACCCCATATATAACAGGTGAGATTTTAGGGGCAAAATTTCAAATATCACTTCAATCTTTTTACCAAGTAAACGAAGCTATGACTGAAGCCTTATATAGTAAAGTTTTAGAAAATATAGAAGAGGGAAGCACAGTTTTAGATGCTTATTGTGGAATAGGCACAATTTCTATTTTAGCTGCTAGAAAAGCAAAGCAAGTGCACGGTATTGAGATTGTAGAAAGTGCTATAATAGACGCTAAGAAAAATGCTTTAATAAACGACACACACAATGTAACTTTTGAAGCGGGAGATGCTGCACAATCAAAAATAGAACAAGATATAGTAATATTAGACCCGCCAAGAAAAGGCTGTGATTCTAAACTTTTAAATGCTATAAATAATAGCGAAGCTAATAAAATTATTTATATTTCTTGCAACCCTAAAACTCTTGAAAGAGATTTAGAACTTTTAACAAACTTTGAATTATCAGAAAAAAAACGGTTTGATTTTTTCCCAAACACGTTGCATATAGAAACTTTAACAATATTAAATAAAAATAAAATTGCCCTTTAATACATCTATTCTAGCTGTAAATAAGTTAGAAAGCAGTGTCTAAAATTATTCACTATCTTAGAATAGATGTGTACTTGGTAATTAAAAAAATTAATTAGGAGACAACTTATCATGACTAAAATTGAAAAATATGCCCGTTTAGCAATTGAAAAAGGAGTTAACTTGCAAGAGGGTCAAAAATTATTAATACGCTCAGATGTTGAATCGGCTTATTTTGCTAGAACGCTTGCAAAGATAGCTTGGGAAAAAGGTGCAAAAGATGTTATGATACGCTGGCAAGATGAAAGATTTGATAGAGACCGTTACTTAGGTGGTTCAGATGATATTTTCGGCATAGATAATAAATGGTTTGCAGAACAAACTAAACACATAGTTGATGAAGGGTATCAAATGATTGCAATTCTTTCTAGCAACCCAGAAAGCTTTAAAGGAATTGACCCAGAAAGAGTAAGTAAAGAGCAATCTAAAATGCAAGAAGATAACAAACCTCTAAGAGACTTAGTATCTTCTAGCGGCATTCAATGGAATTTAATTGCTATTCCTTGTGCAGAATGGGCTTCTAAAGTTTTCCCAGAAGCTAAAAGTGAAGAAGAAGCTATAGAAAAAATGTGGGAAGCAATTTTTGTTGCAACTCGTATAGATGATAACGACCCTATAGAAAATTGGAATAATCACATTAAAGCATTATCATCACAAGCCCAAAAATTACAAGATTATAATTTTAAATCTTTAATATTTAAAAATAGTTTAGGCACAAATTTAGAAATTGGCTTGCCAAAAGACCACGTTTGGGTTTCTTGTGGTGAAGAAGCGAAAACAGGGAATGCTTTCATAGCCAACATTCCTACAGAAGAAGTTTTCACAGCACCGCATAAAGATGAAGTAAATGGCATAGTTTATGCAACGAAGCCACTAGTTTATCTAGGAAACGTTATAGATAAATTTTGGGTTAAATTTGAAAAAGGGCGTGCAGTTGAATATAAAGCCGAAATTGGGAATGATGTTTTAGAAAAGATGATAACTGTACACCCAAATGCAGATTTTTTAGGCGAAGTTGCATTAGTGCCACAATCTAGCCCAATTTCAACTTCAGGCATACTTTGGTATAACACTCTTTATGATGAAAACGCAAGCTGCCATATAGCATTAGGGAATGGCTATTCTTATACAGTAGCAGGCACAGAAGGTCTTTCAGAAGAAGAGCTTATGGCAAAAGGTTTAAACCAAAGTATGAGCCATAACGATTTTATGATAGGTTCAGCTTGTTTAGAAATTATAGGCAAAACTTATGATGCAAAAGATGTTCCAGTTTTTAAAGATGGTGAATGGGCTATATAGTTTTCTCAATTCCTCCCTATTTTCCTTTTCTAAACACATTTTAAATCAAACTAAAGATATCTAAATAAAAGGGGGATAAATATGATAAGAGTAGTAGTAGTTGGGCATGGAAATATAGGAAAGCATTCTGTAGATGCTATAAATAACGCACCAGATATGGAGCTTGCAGGAATAATAACACGTGCAAATGAAAATGATGGTATTGAAAAATACGGCAAAATAGATGTTGCCCTAATTTGCAAGCCTACTAGGTTAGTAGAAGAATATTCAAAAAAGTTTTTAGAAAAAGGAATTCACACAGTAGATAGCTTTGATATTCATCAAGATATAGTAAGTTTGCGTAAAAGTTTAGGGGAAATAGGCAAGGCTAATAATTCAGTTTCAATAATAGCTTCTGGTTGGGACCCTGGCAGTGATTCAGTAGTCCGGGCACTTCTTGAAGCGGCAGCCCCAATAGGTATTACTTATACTGATTTTGGCCCAGGAATGAGCATGGGGCATTCTGTAGTTGTTCGTTCTAAGGAGGGTGTTAAAGATGCTCTTTCTATAACTATACCGCTTGGAACAGGTGTTCATAGAAGAATGGTATATGTTCAGCTTGAAGATGGTGCAAATTTTGAAGAAGTAAAAAAATTAATCAAAGAAGACGATTATTTTAAATATGATGAAACACACATAATTCAAACTGATAATGTACAAAATCTTATGGACAGAGGCCATGGCGTTAAAATGACTAGAAAGGGTATATCTTCAGCTGCAGATAATCAACTATTTAATTTTGAAATGCGTATAAATAACCCTGCTTTAACTGCTCAAATAATGGTCTCTTGTGCTAGGGCGTGTATGAAGCAAACACCAGGTGCATATACTATGATAGAAATTCCAGTAGCTAATTTATTACCTGGTAATCTTGAAGATAATATTAAAAGATTAGTTTAGCGTTAATTTTGTATTTATATATGAATATTTTATAATTGCTCATAGTTGAAAAGTGGTGTAAAAAAATTTATCTAATATATTAAAAAATGCAAAGGCGAAGTCAAATTTACTCCGTCTTTGCATTTTTATATATTATAGTTTATATGTGTAAACTAAATTAAAATTTATGCACACATATTTATTTTTCTAAATAAGCCAAAGCCACTCCTAGTAATCCCTCTGCACAGTGTAAAATAGCATCTTCATCTATATCAAATTTTGGATGATGATGAGGGGCAGCAGCATTCTTTTCCTCATTTCTTGAGCCAACAAAGAAAAAAGCACCTGGTTTTTCTTTTAAGTAGTAAGAAAAATCTTCACCACCCATTTTCGGCTTTTTAACTTCTGTTTTCTTTCCTTGCTTTTCTAAAATTTCTTTAAATAAAGTAGTTTCTTCTTCGTGATTTATTACTGCAGGGTAACCTTTTCCGTATCTAAAATTATAAGTGCCGCCAAATTTTTCACACTCAATTTTTACTATTTCCTCCATTTCTTTTATTATAAATTCTTGAACTTCTTCGCTATATGTGCGAACTGTTCCCTCTAAAAGAGCAGTATCTGGTATAATGTTAAAAGCACTGCCGGCTATAAACTTACAAACAGATATTACAGCAGGCTCTAAAGGGTTTATTCTGCGGCTCACAATTTGTTGAAAAGCACTTACAATGCTAGATCCAATAACTATAGGGTCTATAGTAACGTGTGGTGTTGCGGCGTGCCCACCTTTTCCTTGAATCTCTATTGTAAAATCATCGGCATTTGCCATTACAGGTCCATATCCATAGCCAACTATGCCCGTTGGCACATCTGAAGCTACGTGCACTCCAAAAATAGCGTCTACCCCTTTAAGGCAGCCATCTTTAACCATAGAAATAGCACCGCCTGGGCTTAATTCTTCTGCATGTTGAAATATTAATCTTATTTCGCCTTTAAATTTATCTCTATTTCTGCTCGCTACATTTGCAACGCCTAAAAGGGCTGCTGTGTGTGCATCATGCCCGCAAGCGTGCATTATACCCGGCACTTTAGAAGTATAGGGCACGTCTTTTTCATCTTGTATTGGCAGTGCATCAAAATCGGCACGCAAGGCAACGGTTTTCCCCTCTCCAGTTCCTTTAATTTTAGCAACAACACCTCTTCCGCCTACTTTTGTTTCATGCTCTACTCCAAGTTTTTCTAAATATTTAGAAATATAGCTAGGTGTGTTCACTTCTTGAAAAGAAAGCTCTGGATTTTCATGAAAGTATCTTCTAATTTGTGTCATCTCTTGCTCTATTTGTTTTAGTTGCTCTATCATAAATTAAATCCCCCTTTTGGTATCAATTTTTAATATACATTATATCAAAAAGGGGTAGCAAAGTAAAGAGGTTATAAGAATTGCTTGAAAATATTTAGAAACTTAGCCAAGGCATAGCTTAATTATAGAAATACTTGGGTATTTTTGGGATTTGCTTAAAAATATTTAGAAACTTAGCCAATGAATAGCTTAATTATAGAAAAATTTAGGCATTTTTAAAATATATTTTTATTGCATTTATAAAAAATTTATGGTAAACTTTTTATATGAATGCATTAAAAATAAAAATAATCGCTATAGTAACTATGTTAATAGACCATATAGGGCATATTCTCTTTCCGACAGAGCTTTTATTTAGATACTTTGGAAGAATTGCTTTTCCGTTGTTTGCATTTTTAATTGCTAATGGAGCAGTCTATACAAAAAATATTAATAAATATTTGGCTAGGCTTGGAATATTAGCTATAGTCTCAGAGCCTTTGTTTGATAGAATGCTTGGTAGGCAATTAAATTTTTTTATGCACACTAATATTTTTTATACTTTATTTTTGGCAGTCGCTGTTATAGCAATTTTTAAATTTACTAAAGAAAAAAATTTAATTTTATCATATGTTGTATTTTTTACAGCTTCTTATGCGGCATACATAATTGCAAATTATATAAGCACTGATTATATGGGGCTCGGTGTTTTGCTTATACTCTCTTTATATGTAACAAAAAATAGCAAGCTTTTATTGCCTTTTGTAATCTCTGCCTTTATGTTTGCGTTATATGGCATAGGAAATTTTCTTACTTTTTCATTACTGAGCACAATACCTATTTACCTATATAATGAAATCCAAGGTTTTAACAATAAAATTTTGCAATGGGGTTTCTATTTATTTTACCCTGCACACATATTAATTTTAATAGTTATTAGAGCTTTAGTATACGGTATTTATTAAATTTGCTTGAAAATATTTAGAAAATTATCCAATTTTTAATTATTCAATTAAAATAAAAAGAGCTAACAAGCTCTTTTTATTTTCTCTTAAACTTATTCAATTCTTCACGGTTTGGTAGGGCTTCATTATCACTTTCGCAAGTAAGCTGCAATGCACCAATAGCATTTCCATTTGTAAGTGTTTCTTTCATATTAAACCCACGAACTAAGCTATAAACAACCCCAGCTGCAAAGCCATCTCCCGCACCTACTGTGTCTACTATTTTTTCTATAGTGAAGCCTTTTACATACAAAGGCTCTTCATCTTTTATTTGAGCAAAAGCCCCTTGCTCACCTAGCTTTATTATTACTTTTTTAACTCCTATATTGTGATAGTAAGCAGCTATTTCTTCTGGCTTTTCAAGCCCTGTTAAAATTTTGCCCTCGTTTATTCCAGGCATAAACACATCTGAAAGAGCGGCAAGTGCATTTGTATATTTTATCATATCTTTTTCATTGTTCCAAACTAATGGGCGTAAATTTGGGTCAAATGTTATTGGAATGCCCCTTTTTTTTGCTTCTGTAGCTATATGGAAAACACATTCTCTTGAATCTTCGCTAACTGCTAAATAAACGCCTGATAAATGCACATGGTCTACATTTTCAAAATTTATAGTTAGTTCTTTTTTAGAAAATTTACTAGCAGCTGAATTTTTTCTATAGTAGTGAACTTTAGGGTCTGTGCCATTTAATGCTTTTTCTTTTAGCATAAACCCTGTGTGGCTATTTTCATCGTATACTATATAGTCTGTTTTAATTCCCTCTTTTTCTAAAATAGACTTGATATAAACCCCAAAAGTATCTTCACCAAGTTTCGTTGCATAAAAAGAATTTAAGCCTAAACGGCTAAGCCCAATAGCAACATTCATTTCAGCACCGGCTGAATACCTATTAAAGTTTTCTATATTTTCTATAGCCCCTGGCTCAGAAGCTGCAAAAACTACCATAGCTTCTCCAATAGTTAAAACATTCATATAATCCCTTTCAAATACCGTTTTAAATATTTTATTATTTTATCATAAATTTTATGAAAAGTTCTTGTCTGAACACAATTTTCTACACTTTATATTACTTCCATAATAGCAAAAGTCGGCATCATAAGTGCAAGCATTATAAAAAATAATATAGCCCCTATGCTTATCGTTAATATCGGTTCTATAAGCTTCTTTCTTCTTTCTAAACTTTGCTTTTGTTCTTTCTCTAAAAAATTAGAACATTTTTCTAAACTTTCTATTAAAAATCCCGTTGCTTCACCCATTATAACCATTCCTATTAAATTATAGTGAAATATTTCTGCTTCTTCAAGGCACACAGCTAAGCTTTTCCCCGCTTCCACATCTTTTATTAAACTTTCCAGCTTAGTTTTATAAACAGAGTTTGAAATCATATTTTTAGAAATATTAAGGGCTTTCAATATGCTAACTTCTGCAGAAAGCATTATTTTTAGTGCTATAGAAAATCGATAGCTAAAAGTTACTATAAATTGCTTTCTAAAAAGCTTGAACAAAATATTGTCTAAAAAATTTTTTTCAATTCTTAAAAACACATATGCTATAAATAAGGCTATAAAAATTGTTAGAAATATTCCGGTTTGCAGAAAATCGGTTATATTTATTAAAACTAAAGTTGTTGTAGGCAAGTCTACACCTTGCTCTTCAAAAAACATCATAAAATTGGGCACTAGAAAAGTAACAGTAAGTGTTATAACAGCAATTAATGCAAATATTACAAAGATAGGATATATTAAAAGCCCGCCAAGCTCTTTTTCTCTAATAGCTTCTTTCTCATAATGGTTTGCTAGTTTCAAAAGAACTTCCGAAAGACTGCCAGCTTCTTCACCTGCTTTTATCATATAAGTAAAAAAGCTAGGAACGCCTTTTAAACTTTCATGCAGTTTATTTCCTGCTTCTATATCTATTATTAATTTGTCGATTATTTTTTTAAGATTTTTAGGCGAAGCATTTTTTATATGTAATAGCCCCCATTTTAAGGGCATTTTTGATTCTATTAAAAAGCTTAGTTGGTTAGCAAAAAAGGCTAGCTCTGTTTTATTTAATTTCATAGCACTTTCTTTAAATATTTGCCAGTATAAGAACCCTTTGCTTTTGCTACTTCTTCAGGTGTTCCACAGGCTACTACATTTCCAC